>NZ_JBXWSK010000034.1:0-32801 GCF_059613385.1 Ruegeria sp. BHSA162 | reverse complement strand
TGGGCATCAACCTGCGCGGCCCCGATCAGGCGGTGGGCACCCTGTCGGGGGGCGAACGTCAGACCGTGGCGATTGCCCGTGCGGTCTATTTCGGCGCCAAGATCCTGATTCTGGACGAACCGACCTCGGCGTTGGGCGTGCGGCAGACATCGAACGTGCTAGCCACCATCGACAAGGTGCGCCACCAGGGCATCGGCGTGGTCTTCATCAGCCACAATGTCCGGCACGCGTTGGCCGTGGGCGACCGGTTCACGGTTCTGAACCGCGGCAAGACGCTGGGCACCGCCCGGCGCGGCGAGATCTCGCCCGAAGAGCTGCAGGACATGATGGCCGGCGGGCAGGAGATGGCCGAGCTGGAAGGGTCGCTGGGCGGTACCGTCTGAAGGTTTCTCCCCGGTGTCCCGTATCGTGCGGGGCACCAATATCACCAGGGTCCGGCAGGCCGGGCCACCCGGTCTGGGTGGTGGGCGTGTCGGATCCTTTCACGACAGAATGATTGCAACGGATTGCCCATAGCGGCCTCGTTCTGAAAGGGATCATGATGAGCAAGACAATCCGACTGACCGCGGCGCAGGCCTTGGTGCGCTACCTTGGCGCGCAGATGAACGAGAACGGCGAGCCCTTCATCGCCGGTGTCTGGGCGATTTTCGGCCATGGCAACGTGGCCGGTCTGGGCGAGGCGCTGCACGGTGTGCGCGACAGCCTGCCCACCTATCGCGGTCACAATGAACAGACTATGGCCCATTGCGCGATCGCCTATGCCAAGCAGATGCGGCGCAGCCGGGCCATGGCGGTGACCTCGTCGATCGGGCCCGGGGCGACCAACATGGTGACGGCCGCCGCGCTGGCCCATGTGAACCGCCTGCCGGTGCTGCTGTTGCCCGGCGATGTGTTCGCCAGCCGTGGCCCCGACCCGGTGCTGCAACAGACCGAGGATTTCACGGATGGCACCGTCAGCGCCAATGACTGTTTCCGCCCGGTCAGCCGCTATTTCGACCGGATCACCCGGCCCGAACATCTGCTGACCGCTCTGCCGCGCGCCTTCCGCACCATGACCGACCCGGCCGATTGCGGGCCGGTGACCCTGGGCTTTTGCCAGGACGTGCAGGCCGAGGCCTATGACTATCCGCTCAGCTTCTTCGAGCCGTGCATCTGGCACCAACGTCGCATCCGCCCCGACGCAGGCGAGCTGGCCCGCGCGGCCGAGGCCATCCGGTCGGCCAAACGCCCGATCATCGTGGCCGGCGGCGGTGTCCATTATTCCGGCGCGACCGACGCGCTGCAGGCCTTTGCCGAGACCCACAACATTCCTGTTGCCGAGACGCAAGCCGGCAAATCGGCCCTGGCCTGGGATCACCCGCTGAACCTGGGCCCGGTTGGCGTGACCGGGGGCGAACCCGCCAACACCGTGTGCGCCGAGGCAGATCTGATCCTGGGCATCGGCACGCGGTTTCAGGATTTCACCACCGGGTCCTGGGGGCTGTTTTCCAACCCCGAGCGCAAAATGGTCTGCCTGAACACCGCCGCCTATGACGCCGCGAAACACGGCGCGATGCCGCTGTTGGCCGATGCGCGGGTCGGGATCGAGGAATTGGGCGCGGCCCTTCAGGGCTATCGCGCCGACCCGGTTCCCGACACGCTCAAGGCCGAGTGGTTTGCCAAGGTCGATGCGCTGACCCATGCGCCGGGTGACGCCAACGCGCTGCCCACCGACATGCAGGTGGTGGGTGCGGTACAGCGCGCGGCACATGACGACACGGTGGTGATGTGCGCCGCCGGCACCATGCCGGGCGAGCTGCACAAGCTGTGGAAGGCGCCGCGTCCGGGGGCCTATCACATGGAATACGGCTTCAGCTGTATGGGCTACGAGATCGCCGGCGCCATGGGCATCAAGATGGCCCAGCCCGATCGCGACGTGATCTGTTTCACCGGGGACGGCACCTACATGATGGCCAACTCGGAAATGGCGACGGCGGCGATGATGGGCGTGTCCTTCACCGTGGTGATCACCGACAACCGGGGCTTTGGCTGCATCAACCGGCTGCAGATGGGCACCGGCGGGGCCGAGTTCAACAACCTGCTGGACCATGCGGTGCACGAGACGCCCTCGGCCATCGACTTTGCGGCCCATGCGGCGGCAATGGGGGCGACCTCGGTCAAGGTCGGCTCGATCGCCGAGCTGGAAGAGGCGCTGGCAAAGCGTGCTGAAGTCAAAGGCCCCTATGTGATCGTCATCGACACCGACCCGTACCCCTCGACCGAATATGGCGGCACGTGGTGGGAAGTGGCGGTGCCCGAGGTCAGCACCCGCCCTGCAGTGAAAGAAAAACGTGCGGCCTACGAGGCTGCCATCAAGGAAAGAAACACCAAATGAGCGTGAAGATCGGCATCTCTCCGATTGCGTGGCAAAATGACGACCTGCCCGACCTGACGGCGGCGTTCACGATGGAACAGGCCCTGAAAGAGGCGCGTCAGATCGGCTATACCGGGGTCGAGCGCGGGCAGCGTATGCCCGCCGACACAGAGGGGCTGCGCGCCTATCTGGAAGAAAATGACCTTGCCCTGTGCGGCGGCTGGTGTTCGGGCAATTCGCTGATCAACGATTTCGCTGCCGAACGCGACGCGGTGCGCGCGCAGGTCGAACAGTTCGTGGCGCTGAACAGCCCCTGCATCGTCTATGCCGAATGCTCGAACACGGTTCAGGGCCAGATCGGCACCCCGGTCAATGACCGCCCGCAGCTGTCGAAAGACGAGATCAAGGCCTACGGCGCCAAGATCACCGAACTGGCCAAGTGGATGGCCGATCAGGGGATGCCGATGGCCTATCACCACCACATGGGCACGATCATAGAAAGCGAAGATGACGTGAACTGGTTGATGGAGGGGTCGGGGCCGGAGGTGAAGCTGTGCTTTGACACCGGGCATCTGCTGTTCGGCGGCGGTGATGTACTGGCTACGCTGAACCGCTGGGGTGATCGGGTGCATCACGTGCATTTCAAGGACATCCGCCCCGGCATCGTGCGCGACACCCGCGGCAACCGGCGCAGTTTCCTGGATGCAGTGATCGCGGGGGCCTTCACCGTGCCCGGCGATGGCTGCATCGACTTTCAGGAGGTCGCCCATGCGTTGAAAGCCCTGGATTACGAAGGCTGGATCGTGGTCGAGGCCGAACAGGACCCGGCCAAGGCCCCGCCCTATGAATACTCGAAGATGGGTTATGACCACATCGTCGAGGTCTGCGGTCAGGCCGGATTGACGATCACGGCCTGATCTTTCGCCCCCCGGGGCGCCGCCATGGGAAAGGAGCGTTTCATGGTCCGTCAGCAACCTGGTTTCGCCGGCTGTTTCGGCCCCGAGTCCTGTGATCTGGACGAATTCAAGGTGCTGACCTCGCAGAGCCTGTGGCCCGAGCAGGTGCCTCACGCGGCCGCGGTGGAGAAGAACGTGCCCATCTATGACATGCACGCGCTGCGGCCCGCCCTGGAAACGCCGGACACCCGGCGTGCCCTGCTGGCCGAATGGGGCTGGATTCTGGGCCGATCTGCCGGGGTGATCGCGTTGAAAGGGGCCTATGCCGAGACCTCGGTCATCGACCGGGCGACCGAGGTGTTTCGCCGGATCATCGAAGATGAGCGTCAGGCCGGGGGTGGCGAGGGCGATCACTTTGCGGCCTCGGGCGCGAATGACCGGGTGTGGAACGCGCTGCAAAAGCAATGCCTGCGCGACCCCGAGGGTTTTGCGCTCTATTTCGGCAACACGGCGATTGCCGCCGCCTGCGAGGCCTGGCTGGGCCCCGATTACCAGATGACCGCGCAGATCAACCAGGTGCGGCCGGGCGGCAAGGCGCAGCAGGCGCATCGAGACTATCACCTGGGGTTCCAGACCGCCGACAAGGCGGCCCAGTTCCCGGCGCACGCCCATATGGTCGCCGCCGCGCTGACTCTGCAGGGCGCGGTTGCCCATTGCGACATGCCCATTGAAAGCGGCCCGACCAAGCTGTTGCCCTTCTCGCAGCTGTATGGCCCTGGCTATGTCGCCTTTCACGACGACGCGCATCGGGCGTATTTCGAATGGGCCTGCATCCAGCTGCCGCTGGCCAAGGGCGATGCGGTGTTCTTCAACCCGGCGCTGTTCCATGCAGCCGGCGAAAACAGCAGCGCCGACATCCACCGGATGGCCAACCTGCTGCAGGTGTCGTCAGCCTTCGGGCGGGCGATGGAGGCAGTGGACCGCAAGGCGATGTGTCTGGCCGTATTCCCGGCACTGATGGCGTTGAAACAGCGCGGCGATCTGGATGATGCCCGCATCGGCGCCGCGATCGCGGCCACGGCCGAAGGCTATCCCTTTCCGACCAATCTGGATACCGATCCGCCGGTGGGCGGAAACGCTCCGCCCAGCCAGGCCGACATCCTGCGCCGGGCGGTGTCGGAAAGCTGGACGCAGGCACAGTTGGAACAGGCGCTGGACGCGCGACAGGCGCGGCAGGCGGTATGACGGAACCCGGGCGGCCGGTGCTGCCCCAACACAGGTGAAACCGATGGCAGAACTGCTGAGAAAACCGTTCGGAACCCATGGCAAGGTTCATGACATCACGCCGGCCAACGCTGGCTGGCGCTATGTGGGCTTTGGCCTTTATCACCTGCGGGCCGGCGAGCGCGCCGCCGAGGTCACCGGCGACCGCGAGGTCATTCTGGTGATGGTCGAGGGCAAGGCCCGGATTACCGGCGCCGGGCAGGATTGGGGCGTGTTGGGCGACCGGATGAACGTGTTCGAAAAGTCCCCGCCCCATTGCCTGTACCTGCCCAACGGCACCGACTGGGAGGCAACGGCCGAAACCGATTGCGTGATCGCCGTGTGCTCGGCCCCGGGCAAGGGCGGCCATGCCCCGCGCCGGATCGGGCCCGAGGGCATCACCCTGACCGAGCGCGGCAAGGGAACGAACACGCGCCACATCAACAACATCGCGATGGAGGCCGAGGCTTACGCCGACAGCCTGCTGGTGACCGAGGTCTTCACCCCCCACGGCCATTGGTCATCCTACCCCAGTCACCGGCATGACGAGGATGACTATCCCCGCATCACCTATCTGGAAGAGACCTATTACCACCGCCTGAACCCGGCCAGCGGGTTCGGCATCCAGCGCGTCTATACCGATGACGGTCAGTTGGACGAAACCATGGCCGTGTCCGATGGCGATGTGGTACTGGTGCCGCGCGGGCACCACCCTTGCGGGGCGCCCTACGGGTTCGAGATGTATTACCTCAACGTCATGGCCGGGCCGCTGCGCAAATGGCGTTTCGTTCCGGCGCCCGAAGTCGAATGGATCATGGAGCGCGACAAATGACCAAGGCCTTTGCCATCTATCCCTGCCTGAAAGGGCGCACCGTATTCGTGACCGGCGGGGCCTCGGGCATCGGGCGCGAAATCGTGCGCGGCTTTGCCGAGCAGGGGGCCAAGGTCGGCTTTGTCGACATCAACGCCGAGGGCGGAAACGCGCTGCTGGAAGAACTGGACGGAACCCACGCCTTTGCCGCCTGCGACCTGCGCGACATCGCGGCGCTGCGGTCCGCTTTTTGCGAGCTGGCAGGCGCGCTGGGCACAGCGGACGTTCTGGTCAACAACGCCGCACATGACGACCGGCACGACTGGCGCGAGGTGACGCCGGACTATTGGGACGAGCGCATGGCGACCAACCTCCGCCACATGTTCTTCGCCATCCAGTCCGTGGCGCCCGGCATGATCGGCAAGGGCGCGGGGTCGATCATCAATATCGGCTCGAATTCCTGGTGGGAGGCCGGCGCGGGCTTTCCCGCCTATGCCACCGCGAAATCCGCAGTGCACGGCCTGACCCGCACCATGGCGCGGGAACTGGGCGATCACCGGATCCGGGTCAACACGGTCGTGCCCGGCTGGATCATGACCCAGCGCCAGAAAGACTTGTGGGTCACCCCCGAGGCGCTGGCCAAACAGATCGATCGCCAATGCCTGCCCGACCCGATCGACCCGGTCTATGTGGCGCGGATGGTGCTGTTTCTGGCCTCGGACGACGCGGCCATGTGCAGCGCGGGCAATTTCATGGTCGAGGGCGGCTCGATCTGACGCCCATGGGGTCGTTCCCGTCCGGAATGGACGTGCGTCGATACACTGGGGCCGGTTGACGGATCGACACCCGGCAAGGAAAGATGCGGGATGATTTCCTATGTCACGGTTGGCGCGGACGACATCGCGCGTGCAAAACGGTTTTACTGCGCCTTTCTGCCGGATCTCGGCTATGCGCTGGAAGAGGGTCCCGAGGGGCTGAGTTTCGCCCTACCGGTGCCGCCGGGCCAGCAACCGGTTCTGCCGGAATTTTATGTCAAACCGCCTTTTGACGGGGCTGCGGCCTCGGCCGGGAATGGTGCGATGGTCGCCTTCGAGGCGCGCAGTCAGCAGCAGGTACGAGACCTTCACGCCGCTGCGCTGCGGGCCGGCGGATCGGACGAAGGTCAGCCGGGCTTTCGCGCCATGTACGGGCCACGTTTTTATGTCGGCTATCTGCGGGACCCACAAGGCAACAAGATCGCCCTGTTTTCCAGCAATCCAAACGAACCGGGGCGCGACGATTAGGACCCGCCAGCGCATTTTGCGATATCGCACAGGTCGGGACGGTTAGCGCTGCGGCGGCGCACCAAAGGCGCGGATCACGGTGCGGGCGGCAGCAACGACCGGGTCATGGGTTTCCTTCAGGATCGTCACCCGGTCGAACCGGTTGGGGTCGCGGTTCACGGCCTCGCGCAGGGCGGCGCCGAAGGCCATGCGCAGCTCGGTGCCGATGTTGAACTTGCAGATCGCGGTTTCACGCGCCAGCCGCGCGCGCTGTTTGACGGGCACGCCCGATCCGCCATGGATCACCAGCGGCACGTTGGTCACGGCCTGAATCCGGCGGATGCGGTCCTCGTCCAGCCCGCCTTCCTTGTTCTGCTGAAGGTGGACGTTTCCGACCGAGACCGCCATCGCGTCCACGCCGGTCTGGGCGGCGAAGGTGGCGGCCTCGTCCGGGTCGGTCCCGGCCGAGCCTTCGCCCCCGGAATAGCCGACGAAGCCGATCTCGCCCTCGCACGAAATCCCGGCGGCATGGGCCATTTCGGCGATCGCGGCGGTCTCGTCGATATTCTGCTGCAGGGGCTTGCGCGATCCGTCGAACATCAGCGAGGTGAACCCGCTGTCCAGCGCGATCCTGCACTCCTCGAACGTATAGCCGTGGTCCAGATGCGCCACGACGGGCACCGAGGCGTTTTCGGCCAGATACCGGAACATCTTGCCCAGGATCGGCAGCGGCGTGTGTTCGCGGCAGCTGGGGCCGGCCTGCAGGATCACCGGGGCGTTCTCGGCCTCGGCCGCGGCGACATAGGCGCGCATGTCCTCCCAGCCCAGCGTCACCAGGCCGCCGACGGCATAGCCCTGTTCATAGGCGGGTTGCAGGACGTCTTTGAGCGTAACGAGGGTCATTTGAACTTGGCGATCATGTCTTTGATGCCCGGGATCGTTTCGATCTGATAGGCGTGGGTGGGTTGGAAATACTGCACCAGCGACCGCTGGGTCAGTCCGCCGAGGATGGTGAAGTAATACATCTCGTATCCCGGCAGAACGCAGCAGGGGTGATAGCCCTTGTCGATACAGATCGTGGAGCCATCGACGATGTGATAGGCGTCACCCGGTTCGTTGTCCTCGCGCTGCAGCATCTGCAGGCCCGAGCCCCAGTTCGGTTTGAAACGGAAATTGTAGGTCTCGTCATGCCGGGTCTCGTCCGGCAGGCGGTTGGTGTCGTGCTTGTGGCTGGGAAAGCCCGACCAGCCGCCCTGACCCACGGTGAACAGCTCGCTCACCAGCAGGCGGCCGACCTTGTCATGCTGTTTCTGGCCCAGGATATGCTTGATCTTGCGATGGGTCTTGGTGTCGTCGCTGCCATATTGCACCAAGTCATGCTCGCGCACGTCGAACGGGTCCAGCACCTTGTCATACTTTGCGCCGGCCACGAACACCTCGGCCGTTTCCGACACGCAGACCATCTGCGCCCTTGCCCCTGACGGGACATAAGCCCCCTCGGGCTCGCCATCCCAGACATCCTCGCCCCGGTTGCCCAGATGGGCAAAGTGCACGCCCTCGACATCCACATCGACGCTGCCGGTGGCGGGCACGATGCAGGTCTCGTACCCTGGGACCTGGTATTCAAAGGCTTCGCCCCGCTTCAACTTGACGATGTTGAAATAGTTCAACGGTACGGTCGGGTCATCGACATCGACGATGGGTTTGTTCTGGTTGTCGAACGGGGGGATGTGCATCGGGCTCTCCTATCCGGCCGGGGTGGGGCCGGTGTGGGACGCGAGGAAAGCGTCCAAGTCTTCGGTGGTTGGCATGGCGGGCGCGCAGCCCGGTTTGGACACGACGATCGAGGCGCAGGCCGATCCGCGCAACACCGCCTGTTCCAGCGAATGGCCCGCCGCGACCGAGGCCAGCAGCCCGGCCATGAAGCTGTCGCCCGCGCCGTTGGGTTTGACGGCCGTGACCGGGTAGATGCCCGTGTGGATCTCTTGCCCGTCGGTCAGGGTGACGGCGCCCTTTTCGCCCATCTTGTAGATGACGATGCGGCCGGGTTTCTCGGCCAGATCGCAGGCTTTCCGGAAGCCTTTCTCGATCCCGCCGGCCATGAAGCCGAATTCTTCGTCATTGCCGACGATCATGTCGCTGGCCTCGCCCGCGCGCGACAGCACGTCGGCGGCGACCTGCGCCGAGGGCCAGCTGTAGGGCCGGTAGTCGATGTCGAAGATCACCGGCAGACCAGCCTTGCGCGCGTTTTTGAAGGCGCGGAACGTGGCGTTGCGCGACGGTTCGGCGGCAAACACGGTTCCGGCCGAGATCGCCGCGCTGAAACGGCCATAGTCGACCCGGTCCATGTCATCTTCGGTGACCTGGAAATCGACGGCGCCGTTTCGGTAGATGACGTTCTGAAAGTCCTCGATGCAGCTTTCATAGACCGCCAAGGACATGCGGTATTCACCGCCGACGACGCGAATGAAAGAGGTGTCGACACCATAGTGATGCAACTTGTTGAGGCAGAACCGCCCAACCGCGTCATCCGAGACGGAGGTGATCAGCGACGCCTGGCTGCCCAGCTTGACCAGACCCGCGCAGATATTCGCGGACGAACCGCCCAAGTCCGCGCGGAACATGTCGGCATGTTCGCTTTTGACACCGACCGGATCGGCGAACATGTCCATGCCAGCGCGCCCGAAAACGGCAAACCGGTTTCCTTTGATGCCGTCGATCAAGTGACTCAAACTGTACCTCCCAGGCATTTTGATCCCGCCGATCCGATGGACCTTGCATTGGATCGATTCTCACGATACTGATTTTGCAACCGGTTGCAATCAGTATGTTCGGAGCCGCCCAAAATGCCAGAAATCGGAATTGGAATCGTCGGAGGCGGCTATATGGGCAAGGCCCATTCGGTGGCCATGTCCGCCGTGGGCGCCGTGTTCGACACCGCGCTCAGACCGCGGCTCGAGATGATCTGCGCCTCTAGCCCCGAAAGTGCTGAACGCTACCGAGCCGCCTACGGGTTCCGCCGTGCCACAGCCGACTGGCGGGCGCTGGTCAATGACGCGGCGGTCGAGGCCGTCGTGATCGCCTCGCCCCAATCCACGCATCGGCAGATCGCCGAGGCGGCGCTGGCGCTTGGCAAGCCGGTTCTGTGCGAAAAACCGCTGGGCGCGTCGCTTGAGGACAGCCGTGCCATGGTGGCGGCGGCCGAGGCCTCGGGCACCGTCAACATGGTCGGGTTCAACTATGTCCGCACCCCGGCCAGCCAGTTTGCCCGCCAGCTGATCGCCGACGGCGCCATTGGCGACATCACATGGTTCCGCGGTGAACATACCGAGGATTTCTATGCCGACCCCGAGGCCCCGGCGACCTGGCGCACGACCGGCATGGCCAACGGCACCATCGGCGATCTGGCGCCGCACATGGTCAATGGCGCGCTGGCTCTGGTGGGGCCGATCGCGCAGGTCATGGCCGATGTGGAAACCGTTCACCACACCCGCCCGGGCGGTGCAGTGACCAATGACGACCACGCCCAGATGATGTGTCGGTTTGAAAACGGCGTCATGGGGAACCTATATTTCAGCCGTATCGCGACCGGCCGCAAGATGGGTTATGCCTACGAGATTTCGGGCACCAAGGGCGCGATCCGGTTTGACCAGGAGGATCAGAACGCCCTGTGGCTCTATCGCCGCGAAGGCCCCGAGGCCCAGCGCGGTTTCACCAAGATCCTGACCGGTCCGGAGCATCCCGATTATGAGCCCTTTTGCCAGGGTCCCGGCCACGGCACCGGATATCAGGATCAGATCATCATCGAAGCCAAGGATTTTCTGACCGCCATTCATTCCGGCCGGAGCAACTGGCCCACCTTCCGGGACGGGCACGAGGTCAACCGGGTGCTGGCGGCGGCGCTGGCCTCGGCCGACAGTCGCGGCTGGCAGGACGTTGGCGCGTTCTAGGCCCGGCACGTTTTCCAACATCGTTCGCAGAGAGACCAAGACCATGGCAAAGTTGAAATGGGGCATGATCGGGGGCGGAGAAGGCAGCCAGATCGGACCCGCCCACCGTCTGGGCGCACAGGCCGACGGCCTGTTCGAATTCGCCGCCGGCGCGCTGGACCACCGGCCCGAGGCGGGGCGCGCCTATGCGCAGCGGCTGGGTGTGCCCGCCGACCGCGCCTATGGCGACTGGCAGGAAATGCTGGCCGGCGAAAAGGACCGGCCCAACCGGATCGACCTTGTGACCATCGCCACCCCGAACGCGACCCATTTCGAGATCGCCAAGGCCTATCTTGAGGCCGGGTTCAACGTGCTGTGCGAAAAGCCGATGACCATGACCGTGGAAGAGGGCGAAGAGATCGTGCGCGTGGCCCGGGCCTCGGGCAGGATCTGCGCGGTCAACTACTGCTATTCGGCCTATCCGATGGTGCGGCAGGCTCGCGCCATGGTCCGCGCCGGAGAGATCGGCAAGGTGCGCCTGGTCGTCACCAATTTCAGCCACGGCCACCATGGGGACGCCACCGACGCGGACAATCCGCGCGTGCGCTGGCGCTATGACCCGGCCATGGCGGGCGTGTCGGGGCAATTCGCCGATTGCGGCATCCACGCGCTGCACATGGCCAGCTTCATCTGCGATGACGAGGTCGCGACGCTGTCGGCCGACATGGCCTCGACCATTCCCAGCCGCCAGCTGGAGGACGACGCCATGGTCAATTTCCGGATGGAGGGCGGCACCGTGGGCCGGTTGTGGACCTCGTCCGTGGCGATCGGGCGGCAGCACGGGTTCGACATCCAGGTGTTCGGCGAGACCGGCGGGCTGCGCTGGGCGTCCGAACACCCCAACCAGCTGATCTATACCCCGGTCGGTGGACGAACCCAGATCATCGAAAAGGGCGAGGGCGGCCTGCATGAAGACGCCATGCGTCTGTCGCGCGTGGCGATCGCCCATCCCGAGGGCTTTCCTTTGGCCGTGGCCAATATCTATTGCGATCTGGCCGACGCGATCCGGGGCGAACCGCGCGATGGGCTGCCCGATGCCGCCGATGGCGTCCGCTCGATTGCCGCGGTGCACGCGGCCGTGGCCTCGGCCCGGGCCGAGGGCGCCTGGCAGGACGCGCGCCCGCCGATGTTCCGCTGATCAAGGGCGGGGCCGCAACGTGCCCCGCTCGATCACCCGGCAGGGAAAGATCCGCGCCTCGGGGTAGCGATCGGGCGTTTTCAGCATCTCTTCGACCAGATCGACCGAGGCGGTGATGATCTGCTTGATCGGCTGATGGATGGTCGTCAGGTTGATGTATTCCCAGCGCGACATCTCCATGTCGTTCAGGCCGATGATCCCGATGTCGGAACCCGGTTTCAGCCCGTGGTCGGCCAGCGCCGACAGCGCACCGATCGACAGGATGTCGTCGCCGCAGAAATAGGCCTGCGCCGGGTCACCCGCCAGCAGGCGCAGCATCTCGGCCCGGCCGGCCTCGAAGGAGTAGGCCCCGGCGAAAGAGTGGCTGACGGGAACCTGTGGGTGGTTTGCCATTTCCTCGGTAAAGCCCCGTTGCCGGTCCCGTGCCGAGGTCGCATCGATCGGCCCGCCCAGATAGCCCACGCTGGCATAGCCTCGCGAGACCAACTCGCGCGCGGCCATGCGTCCGCATTCCACATTGTCGATGCCCACCACATGCACCTCGGGCGAGGTCGCCGAGCGCCCGAAGGTGTGCACCACCGGCACGCCGGCATCGTGGAACGCCTTGGCAAAGCTGGGCGGCAAGGTCGACGAGGCGACGATCACCGCATCCACCGAATATTGCCGCAGCATGCGCACGGAATTGGCGGGCTCGGTCTCGTCGGTCAGGTTCACGATCAGGGGGCGCAGCCCGCGTTCCTGCAGGGCGCGGGTGAACTGGTCGAAAACCTCAAGAAAGATGGGGTTGTGGAAGTTGTTCGAGATCAGCCCGATCAGCTTGGTCCGCCCCGTCGTCAACGACGAGGCCAGCGCGTTGGGGCTGTAGCCCAGTTCCTTGGCGGCCTTTTCCACCTTGGCGCGGGTCTTGGCCGAGACCGAGGCGCCCGGCGTGAAGGTGCGCGACACCGCCGACCGCGACACCCCGGCCAAGGCCGCAACTTCCTTCAGCGTAACGCCCACTTGCCTGGTCTCCTTCGTGAGGTCGATCGGGTCTGTTGAATGTCGCATCATTGCAAAAATGGTGCAATCGGTTGCAAGGCATTTCCACCCCTGACGTCAGGTTCCAAGACGCTGCGGCCGTGATCCGACATTATGATTCAATTTTCGTCATTATGGCGGAAAAGCCGCCCGTTTCGTCAACTCGATTGCTGTGCCCGGACGGCGGCGCGGTCATACTGGAACCAGAGCAGAGGAGGAGGCGCGCAATGAGTTGGAACATCTGCGTCGTCGGGGCCGGAAAGATCGGACAGATGATCGCCGCCCTGTTGAAGAAATCGCACAATTATACCGTAACCGTGGCCGACCATGACCTGACGGCCTTGTCGGCGTTGAACAGGCAGGGCATCACCACCCGCCAGATCGACGCGGGCGACGAAGCCGGGCTGGCACAGGGGCTTGCGGGGTTCGATGCGGTGATCTCGGCCGCACCGTTTTTCCTGACGTCTGCCATCGCCAAGGCGGCCAAGGCCGCGGGTGCGCATTATTTCGACCTGACCGAGGATGTCGCCGCGACCAACGCCGTGCGCGAACTGGCCCGCGACAGCGGCACCGCCTTCATGCCGCAATGCGGATTGGCCCCGGGTTTCGTCGGCATAGCGGGAGCCGCACTGGCGGCCGACTTCGACACGCTGGACAGCCTGCACATGCGAGTGGGCGCGCTGCCGCTCTATCCGACCAATGCGCTGAAATACAATCTGACCTGGTCCACCGATGGGCTGATCAACGAATACTGCAACCCCTGCGACGCCATCGTGAATGGCGAACGGGTCAAGACCGCGCCGCTCGAGGATTACGAGATCATCGGCCATGACGGTGTGGAATACGAATGCTTCAACACTTCGGGCGGCCTGGGCACCTTGCCCGAGACGCTGGCCGGCAAGGCGCGGGCGGTGTCCTATCGCTCGATCCGCTATCCCGGCCATCGCGACATCCTGAAACTGCTGTTGACCGATCTGGGCCTGGGCCAGCGCCGCGACCTGTTGAAGGACATCTTTGAAACCGCGCTGCCGCGCACCGATCAGGATGTGGTTCTGGTCTATTGCACGGCCAAGGGCATGATCGACGGGGCCCTGCGCGAGAAATCCCTGATCAACAAATCCTTTGCCCGCACCTTCGACGGCCAGGTCTGGAGCGCGATCCAGATCACCACCGCCGCCGGCGTTCTGGGCGTGGTCGACCTGATGCGCACCGGCGCGCTGCCCACCCAAGGCTTTGTCCGGCAAGAGCAGGTCGGGCTGGATGACTTCCTGAACACCGAATTCGGCCAGCTGTACCGCGCTGGCGAAGTGACCCCCCAGAACAAGGCGGCCTGAACATGAAAGACGTAGTCATGACTGCAGAACACACACTCGAAAAACTGGGCCTGACGGCAGCCGAGCTGACCGGCGGGTCGCTGGAGGTCCGTTCGCCCATCGACGGCCGCGTGCTGGCGCGGGTGCATGAAACGCCCGTTGCCGACATGGATGCGGTCTTTGCCCGCGCCACGGCAGCCTTCAAGGCCTGGCGCACCGTGCCCGCCCCGCGCCGGGGCGAGCTGATCCGCCTGCTGGGCGAGGAGCTGCGCGCGGCCAAGGAGGACTTGGGCGCGCTGGTCAGCTGGGAGGCCGGCAAGATCACCTCGGAAGGTCTGGGCGAAGTGCAGGAGATGATCGACATCTGCGATTTTGCCGTGGGCCTGTCGCGCCAGCTGTATGGCCTGACCATCGCCTCGGAACGCCCCGGCCACCGGATGATGGAGACCTGGCATCCGGCCGGTCCGGTCGGAGTGATCTCGGCCTTCAACTTCCCGGTCGCGGTCTGGTCGTGGAACGCGGCGCTGGCGTTTGTCTGCGGCGACCCGGTGATCTGGAAACCGTCCGAGAAAACGCCCCTGACCGCGATGGCCTGTCAGAAGATCTTTGAAAAGGCCGTGGCCCGGTTCGGCGATGCGCCCGACGGGCTGCTGCAACTGCTGATCGGCGGTGCCGATCTGGGCAAGGCGCTTGTGGCCAGCGAGGCGGTGCCGATCATTTCGGCTACCGGCTCGACCCGGATGGGCCGCGCGGTCGCACCGATCGTGGCTCAGCGGTTCGGCAAATGCATCCTGGAACTGGGCGGCAACAACGCCATGATCGTGGGCCCCTCGGCCGATCTGGAAATGGCGGTGCGGGCCATCGTGTTTTCGGCCGTGGGCACCGCGGGTCAGCGCTGCACCACGCTGCGGCGGCTGATCGTGCACAACTCGATCCGCGCCGATCTGGTTGCGCGGCTGAAAAAGGCCTATGCCGGCCTGCCCATCGGTGACCCGCTGGCTGACGGCACGCTGGTCGGGCCGCTGGTGGATGCGGCCTCGGGTCAGGCGATGGAGGCCGCACTGAAGGCGGCAGAGGCCGAGGGCGGCACCGTCTTTGGCGGCAAGCGCGTGATGGACGGCGTGCCCGAGGGCGGTGTCTACATGCAGCCCGCGATCGTCGAAATGCCCGGCCAGACCGAGATCGTAAAGACCGAAACCTTTGCGCCGATCCTCTATGTGATGGGCTATGAAGGTTTCGACGAGGCGCTTGAGATGCAGAACGACGTGCCGCAGGGCCTGTCGTCTTGCGTGTTCACGCTGAACATGCGCGAGGCGGAACAGTTCCTGTCGCCCGCCGGGTCCGATTGCGGCATCGCCAACGTGAATATCGGCCCCTCGGGCGCCGAGATCGGTGGCGCGTTCGGCGGTGAGAAGGAAACCGGTGGCGGACGCGAAAGCGGCTCGGATGCCTGGAAGGGCTATATGCGGCGCCAGACGAACACCGTGAACTACTCGGCCGAGTTGCCATTGGCGCAGGGCGTGAAGTTCGACATCTGAAAACCCGGCCCGGCGGCCTAGCGCGGCCGGGCCAACACATGCGTTCAGTCCGTGAACAGGTAATCAAGCTGCATGATCGACTGGGCGGTTTCCTCCGAAACTCCAAGGAAGCCCGCGATCGCGGCCACGTTCTCGGCCGGGTCAGCGGTTTCGCGCAATCGGAAGAACCTCTCGATCCCCGCACCGCGCAGCTGTTCGGATTCATAGGCCAGATCGCTGCGTATCGTCGGTAACAGGCGTTCGACGGTTGCGGCTGGGCTGTTTTCTCCGGCCAACCCGACCCTGTGGGCGTGGCCGACAAGATACGCGTCTGAATAAGTGCACTCGATTTCAAGAACATGCGTGCGCGCCTTGTCCGAGCAAAAATCCTGTACGATATCCAGACTGGCGGGATCGAGGCAGATCAGCAGCCGGTCGGCGCCGAAGTGATCGTACAGCATCCGGGTGACCGCCCTGCGATGCCGGGATCGTTTGACCAGCGTGGTCTCCAAGCCCCCCAGATCGGGCAGCGGGGCGGCCTCCTCGTTGAACAGGTACTCGATGCAGGGCAGGTTGGTCTCAGAGGCGATCTGGTCGATCAGCCGCTTGGCCACATGCCACTTCTTGCAGACGACCATGTACAAATCGCGATCGGCGCCCAGCGTGTTGGCGGTTTCCCAGAAGCGGGGTGCATACCGGCGTCCCACGCGGCCACGGCCGGTCAGAAATCTGTGTAGATTCCGACCCTCGTTCGATATCTGGAATTCGACCCTTTCGCTGGCATAGAGCGCGCCCAATTTCTGCTTCAGCAACTGCGCCTCGGGGCTGATCTTGCGGGCGAACAGGTAATCTTGGGTCAGCAGCAAGTCGTAGTGATCGTTGTAAAACGTAACCGGCATCCCATAGTCCGAGAACATCAGGAAAGTAAGCGTGCGGTTTTCGATCTCGGTTTTGGGGATCAGGTGGCGCACGAGGGTCTGAAAGAACGTCTCGTCCGGAATCCAGGTGGTCGAGAAAAAACGGACCACGTCCCGACGCTGGCGCAGGAAATCCAGGATCATCTCGATTGTCCGGCGGCGAAGGCACCACCACTGGCTGCCGATCATGATCTGGAGATCCTCCGGGATCTCGCGGGTCAGGCCGAGACGTTTCTGGGCCTCGTAGGCGGCATAGAACAGTTTGCTCTGCGTGCGTTCGTTGAAATAGTGGCGATAGATCAGCCGGTCTTCCTTCATGCCGGTCTTGATCCAGTCGCTTTCGAAAAAGTCGTGGCTTTCGATGAAATCCTTGTCGGTTTCATCCAGAAACCGATGCGCATATTCCGCGGTCTTTATCGCCATGCAGTCGCCCGACAGCATGTAGAAATGGGTCGCTCGCGGGAAGGCCTCGACCGCAGCTTGCACCGCGTTCAGTGTTGCCTGCACCAGCGACCATTCCCCCCAGCCACATTTGATCCGCCTGGCCGCGAAGGTCACATTGGGATTGCTTTTCAGGGCCGTCTGGATCCGGTCAAAGTCCTGTGCGGATGCGCTGGCATCGAAATGGATGGCCATGCAGTCCCCTGCGGCCGTCAGCCGTTCGGCCTGTGCGATAATCGCGTCAGGGTCTTTGTGACACAGCAGAATGTAGGCGATCTTGGCCATTGGCGTTGCATGAAGTCCGTTACTGCCCGGTTCCAACCGTGATACTGAGGATGAGCGATTGAATAAACAGAATATTTTTGCTTCTCTGGCGTCAAAAGCTGGCGCATCACCTTGAGACTCGGCCGGCTAAGGAGGCATGGCAGATGGGATTTCCCGGTACATGGATGACCGAAAGCGAAAGCATGGTCTATCGCGTCGTGCCCAAATGCGCCTGCTCGACCATCGGGCAAATCATGTATTACTCGGATCATGGTCGGTTCTTTGACGGCGATATCCACGACGCCAAAGACGGGATGCACAAATGGGCGTTTGACCACAGCCAGGATGTGATCTCGGCCAATGTGCGCGGGCACAAGTCGTTCGCCTTCACCTGTGTGCGCAACCCCTACACGCGGATCCTCAGTTCGTTCTTCGACAAGATCTGCGGCATTCAGCGCAACGGGAAACGGTACCGGGGCAATCTGGTGCCGACGCTGATCTACAATTACGGGATCGAGGTCGGGGGCGAGGACGGCAAGGGCGAATTCGACCAGATTGCCAGTTTCCGCCGGTTTCTTCTGTTTGCCCGCGACACGATCCGTTGGCGGCGGCCAATGGACCCGGACATCCACTGGTCGGCCATGTCGGGGCATGTGTCGACCTTCATCGTGAATGGCGGGCGCTATGACCGGATTTTCTGGACCGAAAAATTCAACGACGGGATGCAAGGCGTGCTGGACGCGTTGGAAACCCCGCATCCCGTGACCCTGTCCGAAATTCCGCGCTTCAACGAATCCGAGGGCCACGGCCCCAAACGTGCGCACCCGGTCGAGGACTATTTCGACGACCTGTCGATGCACCTGGTCTATGAGATCTACAAACAGGATTTCGAACTGTTCAAATACGATTTCGAGAACCCGGCCAACAAGATGCCGACAGGTGAAATCGACCTGGATGAGATTCACGCCAAGTTGGGTGACTGACCCAACTTTTCGGAGTGCTCCCGCCCAACCAGAGTAGGCAGCGGCGCAGCCGATGGGTCCTGTCAGGCGCGGGAGCATTTCGGTCTCAGGCAACGGACCGGCCCGCATGACGCAGGCCGGTAGTGTTCAAACCTGACGCACCGCGCCTTTTGCAGCGCTGGTCGCCAGCTTGGCATAGGCCTTCAGTGCCGTGGACACCTTGCGCTTGCGCGGTGCGGCAGGAACCCAGCCCTTTTCGTCCTGGACTTCCCTGCGGGCTGCCAGCTCTTCGTCGGACACGGCGAGGTGGATCGAGCGGTTGGGGATGTCGATTTCGATCGTGTCCCCGTTCTGAACCAGGCCGATCTCACCGCCTTCGGCCGCCTCGGGCGAGACGTGCCCGATCGACAGGCCCGAAGTGCCGCCCGAGAAGCGACCGTCGGTCAGCAGCGCACAGGCTTTGCCCAGACCTTTGGATTTCAGGTACGAGGTCGGGTACAGCATCTCTTGCATACCAGGCCCGCCGCGGGGGCCTTCATAGCGGATCACGACCACGTCACCTTCCTTGACCTTGCCGGTCAGGATGTCGTTCACCGCCTGGTCCTGACTTTCGCAGACATAGGCGGTGCCGGTGAATTTCAGGATGTTCTCGTCCACACCTGCGGTCTTCACGATGCAGCCGTCGCGCGCGATGTTGCCGAACAGAACAGCCAGACCGCCATCCTGACTGAACGCATGGTCCTTGGACCGGATCACGCCGTTTGCCCGGTCGGTGTCCAGTTCCTTGTAGCGGTTCGACTGGCTGAACGCCTGGGTCGTGCGCACGCCACCGGGGGCGGCCTTGAACAGATCTTGCGCTTTGGGGTTGTTGGTCACCGTGATGTCCCAGTTGGCGATGGCCTCGGCCATGCTGGCCGAATGCACCGTGCAGCAGTCGTCATGCAGCAGGCCGGCGCGGCTCAGCTCGCCCAGGATCGAGAAGATGCCACCCGCGCGATGCACATCCTCCATGTGGACGTTTTCGGTGTTGGGCGCGACCTTGCACAGGCAGGGCACCTTGCGGCTCAGCCGATCCATGTCGGACATGGTGAAATCCACCCCGCCCTCATGCGCGATGGCCAGCAGGTGCAGCACCGTGTTGGTCGAGCCGCCCATGGCGATGTCCAGGCTCATGGCGTTTTCGAAGGCCTCGAAGGTCGCGATCTCGCGCGGGAGGAAGCCTTTTTCGTTCAGCTCATAGTGGCGCTTGGTGATTTCGACGATGCGGCGGCCGGCCTCCAGGAACAGCTCCTTGCGGTCGGCATGGGTGGCTAGCGTCGAGCCATTGCCCGGCAGCGCCAGACCCAGCGCCTCGGCCAGGCAGTTCATCGAGTTCGCGGTGAACATGCCCGAGCACGATCCGCAGGTGGGGCAGGCGTTTTCTTCGATATGTTTGACCTGCTCGTCGGTGTATTTGTCATCGGCGGCGGCGACCATGGCATCGACCAGGTCGATCTTCTTCACATCCAGATCGGCGATGTCGATCTTGCCGGCCTCCATCGGCCCGCCCGAGACGAAGATGGCCGGGATGTTCAGGCGCATCGCTGCCATCAGCATGCCCGGGGTGATCTTGTCGCAGTTCGAGATGCAGACCATCGCATCGGCACAGTGTGCGTTGACCATGTATTCGACGCTGTCGGCGATGATCTCGCGCGAGGGCAGCGAATACAGCATCCCGTCATGGCCCATGGCGATGCCGTCATCGACGGCGATGGTGTTGAACTCTTTGGCCACGCCGCCGGCGGCCTCGACCTCGCGGGCGACCATCTGACCCAGATCTTTGAGGTGGACGTGCCCCGGCACGAATTGCGTGAACGAGTTGACGATGGCGATGATCGGCTTGCCGAAATCGTCGTCGCCCATTCCGGTGGCGCGCCACAGGCCACGGGCACCGGCCATGTTGCGGCCATGGGTCGAAGTTCTGGATCGGTACATTGGCATGATGCTGTTTCCCTTTTGCCCGGTTGCAAAACCGGGGGTGCGTGCGTTATAGCGCACGTAGCACATGTGCGTTATAACGCACAAGGTAAATCGCGGGACGTGGCCATGGAATCGGATGACATCACCCTGAAACTCAGAGACGTCCGTGCGGCATCGGGGCTGAGCCTGGCCAAAGTGGCCGAGTTGACCGGAGTCAGCAAGGCCATGCTGGGCCAGATCGAGCGCGGCGAATCAAGCCCCACCATCGCGACGCTGTGGAAGATCGCCAAGGGGTTCCAGATGCCGCTGAGCGCGCTGATCGGCACCAGCGCCCTGCGCGATCCGGCGGATGCGGCCCGGTTCCGCACCGTGACCTTTCCGGGCAGTCTGAAGGTCAAGATCGTCTTTCCCTTCGACCCGGTTCTGGGGGCCGAGACCTTTCACGTCGAACTGGACCCCAACCAGTGCCACGAATCCCCCGCCCATGCCGCCGGCGTGACCGAGGAAGTTTTTTTGCTCAGCGGCGCGCTCGAGGTGCTGCGGAACGGCGAATGGGTGCCGTTGAGCGCGGGCCAGGGGTTGCGCTTTCCCGCCGACCTGCCGCATGGCTATCGCGCCGGCCCCGAGGGCGCGGCATTCTTGAACATGCATCACTACGGACACCGGCCCGCCACCGCCGCGGCCGGTTGATACGGCAGAAGGAGATGACCCGATGACGGACTTCCTGAACGGTCTGACGCTGGCCGATGGCATCGGGTCCTTCGGGGCGCTGATCGTGGTCGCGGCTTATTTCGCCACCCAGATGCGGATGATGAATTCCGACGATCTGGCCTTTCCGGTCGTGAACCTGGTGGGGTCGGTTCTGATCGTCTATTCGCTGCTGCAGAATTTCAACCTGGCCTCGATGCTGATCGAAAGTTTCTGGATCGCCATCAGCGTGATCGGCATCATCCAGCATTTCCGCCTGCGACGGGCGCGATAGGGCCGCAGAGACCCGATCCAGCCTTGAACCCGCACCCTTGCGCGTATAGGGAAATCCCTGCGCGTAAAGGGGAGGCATTGATGCTGGACGATCCAAAAACCCTGGTTTCCACCGAATGGCTGGCCGCCCATCTGAAGGACCCGGATCTGCGGATCCTCGACGCCTCGTGGTACCTGCCGCAGCAGGGGCGCGACGCCCGCGCCGAATACGAGGCTGGGCACATTCCCGGCGCGCGGTTCTTCGACATCGACGAGATCTCGGACCACCGCTCGGACCTGCCGCACATGGCGCCTCCGGTCGAGAAATTCATGTCGCGCCTGCGGGCCATGGGCGTGGGCGACGGTCATCAGGTCGTGGTCTATGACGGCGCGGGCCTGTTCTCGGCGGCGCGTGTCTGGTGGCTGTTCCGCCTGATGGGGCAAGAGAACATCGCCGTTCTGGACGGCGGCCTGCCCAAATGGGTTGCCGAAGGGCGCGAGATCGAGGATCTGCCCCCCGTCATCCGCGACCGCCACATGACCGTGCGGGTGCAGAACCACCTGGTCCGCGACGTGACCCAGGTCTCAGCCGCCGCCAAGCTGGCCGATCACGAAATCATCGATGCCCGCGCCGCCGACCGTTTTGCCGGATCGCAGCCCGAACCGCGCGAGGGGCTGCGGGCGGGGCACATCCCCGGTTCGCGCAACGTGCCCTTCGGACAGTTGCTGAGTGCCGATGGCACCATGAAATCGCCCGAGGACTGCCGCGCGGTGTTCGAAGCCGCAGGCGTCGATCTGTCGAAACCCGCCATCACCACCTGCGGGTCAGGCGTGACCGCCGCGATCCTCAGCCTTGCGCTCGAGCGCATGGGCAAGAAAGACCATTCGCTTTATGACGGCAGCTGGGCCGAATGGGGCGCCTTCCCGACCCTGCCCGTCGCAACCGGAGACTCCTGATGTTTGAAAACCTCAAGCCGCAGCCAGCCGACAAGATCCTGGCCCTGATGCAGATGTATCGCGAGGACCCGCGCGAACAGAAGATTGATCTGGGTGTCGGCGTCTACAAAAACGCCAATGGGGTGACCCCGGTGATGCGGGCGGTCAAGGCCGCCGAGCAGCGAATCTGGGAAGAGCAGGACTCAAAGGCCTATACCGGGCTGGCCGGTGATCCGGTCTATGCCGATGCGATGATCAGCCTGATCCTCGGCACCAGCGTGCCGCGCGCCAACATCGCCGCCGTGGCCACCCCGGGCGGCACCGGTGCCTGCCGGCAAGCGTTCGAGCTGATCCGCATGGCCAACCCCTCGGCCCGGGTGTTCGTGTCGAACCCGACCTGGCCGAACCACATCTCGATCCTGAACTATCTGGGCATCGAAACCGTCGCCTACCGCTATTTCGACGAGGAAACCCGTGGCGTCGATTTCGACGGCATGATCGAGGACCTCAAGACTGCCAAGGCGGGCGACGTCGTGTTGCTGCACGGCTGCTGCCACAACCCGACCGGCGCCAACCTGAACATGGTCCAGTGGCAAGAGGTGGTGAACCTGATCAACGACCGTGGTCTAGTGGCGATGATTGACATCGCCTATCAGGGCTTCGGCGACGGTCTGAGCGAGGATGCCCAGGCGACCCGGCTTGTCGCTGCGTCGGTCAAGGAATGCCTGATCGCGGCGTCCTGTTCGAAGAATTTCGGTGTCTACCGCGAGCGGACCGGCCTGCTGATGGCCGTCAGTGCCGATGCGGGCCAGACCGCGTTGAACCAGGGCACGCTGGCGTTTCTGAACCGCCAGAACTACTCGTTCCCGCCGGATCACGGCGCGCGCGTGGTGACCACTATTTTGATGGATGAGGGCCTGCGCGCCGATTGGATGGCCGAATTGGAAGAGGTGCGAATGTCGATGCTGGGCCTGCGCCGCCAGCTGGCGGACGAACTGCAGCGGCTGAGCGGATCGGACCGGTTCGGCTTCCTGGCCCAGCATCGCGGCATGTTCTCGCGCTTGGGCGCCGCGCCCGAGCTGGTCGAGAAGCTGCGGGTCGAGCATGGCATCTACATGGTCGGCGACAGCCGCATGAACATCGCCGGATTGAACGAGGCCACCGTGCCGATCCTGGCCAAGGCCATCATCGACGTTGGCGTCTGAGCTCAGGCATTTCAAAAAAGGAAACCCGGGCACGAATGCCCGGGTTTTTTTGTTTGGTTTGTAGACGGCTTAGCCCTTCGAGAACTCGGGATAGGCTTCCATGCCCAGCTCGCCCATGTCGAGGCCGTTGATCTCTTCTTCCTCGCCAACCCGCAGGCCGACGGTGGCCTTGAGGATCGAGAACAGGATGTAGCTGACCACGAAGACGAAGATCCCGATGGCCGCAAAGCCGATGATCTGGGTCACGAAGGACGCGTCGCCGTTGGTCCAGGCCACGATGAAGGTGCCCCAGAAGCCCGCGATCAGGTGAACCGGGATGGCGCCGACCACGTCGTCGATCTTCATCTTGTCCAGCAGCGGCACGGTGTAGACCACGATCACGCCACCGATGCCGCCGATGATCAGCGCCTGGAACAGCGACGGTGCCAGCGGTTCGGCGGTGATCGAGACCAGCCCGGCCAGCGCACCGTTCAGCACCATGGTCAGGTCGACCTTGCCGTACATCACCTGGGTCAGGATCAGGGCAGCGACGGCGCCGGCGGCTGCGGCCATGTTGGTGTTGGCGAAGATGCGGCTGATGTCAGCCATGTCGCCGATTGTGCCCATGGCCAGCTGCGAGCCGCCATTGAAGCCGAACCAACCCAGCCACAGGATGAACGTACCCAGGGTGGCAAGCGCCAGGTTCGAGCCGGGGATCGGAACGACCTTGCCGTCCTTGCTGTATTTGCCGATCCGGGGGCCCAGCACGATGGCTCCGGCCAGCGCGGCAAAGCCACCTGCGGCATGCACCAGGGTCGAGCCCGCGAAATCGCTGAAGCCCATTTCGGACAGCCAGCCGCCGCCCCACTGCCACGAGGCTTCGATGGGGTAGATGACACCGGTCAGGACGATCACGAAGATCAAGAAGGGCCACAGCTTGACCCGCTCGGCCATGGTGCCCGACACGATCGAGGCGGTGGTGGCGCAGAACATCAGCTGGAAGAAGAAGTCCGAACCGACCGACGCATAGGACAGATCGGTTTCGACGCCATCAAGGCCGACCGGTTCCAGCGAGGTGGGCGAGAAGGCGCCCAGAATGTTGGTGATGGTCCAGCCGTCGCCCGGATACATCAGGTTGAAGCCGACCAGCCAGTACATGATCGCGGCAAAGGAAAACAGGCCGATGTTCTTAACCAGCTGCATCGCCACGTTCTTGGAGCGCACCAGACCGGCCTCGAGCATTGCAAAGCCCGCGGCCATCCAGAACACCAGGAAGCCGCCCATCAGGAACAGCAGCGAAGTCAGGATGTATTGCGTATGCTGCGCGGTTTCGCCGGATGCGGCGGCCTCCTGCGCCAGGCCCATCTGCGGCAGCGCGACGATCGCGGCGGCAGGGATGAGTGATTTCATCAGGTTCATGTTCAGTCCTCGAATGATTGTCGGTCGTGGCGCCTTACAGCGCCTCCTCGTTGAGTTCCCCGGTCCGCACGCGCAGGGCCTGCTCGACATCGAGGACGAAAATCTTGCCGTCGCCGATCTTGCCGGTCTTGGCGGTTTTGGTGATGGTCTCGACGATCTGGTCGGTCATCGCGGCGGGCACCACGATTTCCAGCTTGATCTTGGGCACGAAGTTCACCGCGTATTCGGCGCCCCGATAGATTTCGGTGTGACCGGATTGCGAGCCGAAGCCCTTGATCTCGGTCACCATCATGCCGCGCACGCCCGCCTCGGTCAGTGCCTCGCGCACCTCCTCGAGCTTGAACGGCTTGATTGTCGCAATGATCAGTTTCACGTCTTTCCCCTCTTCTGTTCCGGTGGGTCCGGCTTTGCACCTGCAGAAAAAGAGCCCGACATGGCCGCGCAAGGAACGATTTCGGCAAAAAGACGCTGGGGAAGAGGGGTAAAGTTGCACATTTTTTGCACAAAAACGGCAAAGTGATTAAAAAATACGCAAGTGTGAGAGGGGAATTCGCGCTATTTCACACCTCTACATGGGCGCGACAGCGCGGTATGGTGCCACAAAAGCAAAAACGGGCAGAGTTTGAGCATGACTGAGTCCAAGCGTCGAAAACCGCTGGTGGCGGACAAACGGTATCCGTCCGGAGGCCGCAAGACCTCGTCTGCCAAGCGGACGGCGAAACCGGCGGGCAAGAAGGCGACGGCGCGCAAGACCACGACCCGAAAGACCAGTCGCAAGCCCCGGGGCAAACGTTCGGGAGGCGGGCAGGGCGGCTTCTTTCGCCGGCTGTTCCGCTGGATAGGGCGCCTGATCTGGGGGCTGACCTGGCGGGTGGGTGCGATAGCCGCTCTGCTGCTGGCGCTTGCCGTTGGGGTTGTGTACTCCACCCTGCCCGAGGTCGATGCCCTGCTGGACGGGCGCGCGCGCGGGTCGGTCACGCTGCTGGACCGGGACGGCAAGGTCTTTGCCTGGCGCGGGGATCAGTTCGGCGGCGTTATCACCACCGACACCGTGTCGCCGCATCTGAAGAATGCGGTTGTCGCGACCGAGGACAAGCGCTTTTACCGTCACTTCGGCGTAAGTCCGCGCGGTATTGCCAGTGCGGTGAAAATCAACCTGTCCGAGGGGCGTGGCCCACTGTCGGGGCATGGCGGTTCGACCATCACCCAGCAGACGGCCAAGCTGCTGTGTCTGGGCGTCCCGTACGACCCGACTGAGTGGGAATCGGAAGCGGCGTATGAAGCCGACTGCCGTCAGGGCTCGCTGTGGCGCAAGGCCAAAGAAGCGATCTACGCGATGGCGATGGAGGTCAAATACTCCAAGGAAGAGATCCTGACCATCTATCTGAACCGGGCGTTTCTGGGGGCCGGGGCCCGCGGGTTCGAGGCGGCCAGCCAGCGCTATTTCGGCAAGTCCGCGGCCGAGGTGGACCCGGCCGAGGCGGCGATGCTGGCGGGGCTGCTGGTGGCGCCCACGCGTTATGCGCCCACCAACAACCTGCAACGCTCGCAGGACCGGGCCAAGGTGGTCATCAGCCTGATGGAGGATCAGGGTTACCTGACCACGTCACAGGCAACCGTGGCGCGCAACAACCCGGCCGAGCTGTCCGAGGCCGCCGCCGCCCGCGCCGGGGGCTATTTTGCCGACTGGGTCATGGCCAGCGGCCCCGAATTCTTTACCCGCAACACCACCGAGGACGTGGTGATCAAGACCACGCTGGACCAGCGGATCCAGCAGGCGGCCGAAGCGGCGCTGAAACAGGTGTTCGACGAAAAGGTCAGTGAAGGCTCAAAAGCGCAGGCCGCGATCGTGGTGATGTCGGCCGATGGTGCGGTCCGGGCCATGGTGGGTGGACGCAAGACCAAGGTGTCGGGTGCGTTCAACCGCGCGACGCAGGCGCTGCGCCAGACCGGGTCCTCGTTCAAACCCTTTGTTTATGCCACCGCGCTGGAACTGGGCTATTCGCCGCTGGCCACGGTAGTGGACGAGCCATATTGCATCGACATCCCGGGGTCCGGCCAGTGGTGCCCAAAGAATTACACCAACAAGTTCTACGGTCGCGTGACCCTCGCTGATGCGCTGAAGAACTCGTTGAACATCCCGGCCGTCAAGGTGGCCGAGGTTGCTGGGCTGGACAATGTGCGCACCGTTGCCAGCGGGTTTGGCATCGAAAGCGATCTGGCGGCGGGCCCAGCCCTGGCGCTGGGCGCCTCGGAAAGCACACTGATCGAAATGACCGGCGCTTATGCCGGTATCCTGAATGGTGGCTCGTCCGTGGAACCTTACGGCCTGACCGAGTTGAAACTGCTGGGCGATGATGCCCCGATGATGGTGACGACAACCGGAATCGGCGAGCGAGTAATCCGAGACGAAGCTGCCAAGCAACTGACCTGGATGATGGAGCGCGTGGTATCCGAGGGAACCGGACAACGCGCCAAGTTGTCGGGATGGCAGGTTGCAGGCAAAACAGGCACGACCCAGGCCGCCCGGGATGCTTGGTTCATCGGCTTTACCGCGGACTATGTGGCCGGTGTCTGGATGGGCTATGACGACAACACGCCGTTGTCGGGCGTGACCGGCGGTGGGCTGCCAGCCGAGATTTGGAAGGAAACCATGGTGCGGGTCACCGAAGGCATGACTCCGACCCCTCTGCCGATGCTGGCTCCGGCCGCTCCGGTCCAGACGACTCAGCAATCCCAGCCACGCCGCAGGCAGCAGGGTGGCTTTGCCAAGGCCGTCGACAGTCTGTTGAAGGATCTCTTTGGCGGCAACTAGACCGCAGATGATCAGACGGGCGGCGCTGGGCGCCGCCCGGATCGGTCGTTACAGGCTTTCGTCCAGCGCGGCGACGATCGCATTGCCCATTTCGCTGGTCGAAACCGGCTGAACGCCTTCTTCGGCCAGCAGATCAGCCGTGCGGACACCATCGGCCAGAACCTTTTCGACCGCGGCTTCCAGACGATCGGCCTCGGCGCCTTGGTCAAAGCTGTAGCGCAGCGCCATCGCAAAGCTGAGGATACAGGCGATCGGGTTGGCCTTGCCCTGACCGGCGATGTCGGGGGCCGAGCCGTGGACGGGTTCATACAGCGCCTTGGGCCGACCGTTGGCCATCGGCGCGCCCAGCGAGGCCGAGGGCAGCATGCCCAGCGAGCCGGTCAGCATCGCCGCGCAATCCGACAGGATATCGCCGAACAGGTTGTCGGTCAGGATCACGTCGAACTGCTTGGGTGCGCGCACCAGCTGCATGGCGCCGTTGTCGGCATACATGTGGCTCAGCTCGACCTCGGGATAGTCCTGGCCCACGCGGGTCACCACCTCGCGCCACAGGATGCCCGATTCCATTACGTTGGCCTTTTCCATCGAGCACAGCTTCTTGTTGCGGCGCATCGCCAGTTCAAAGGCCGAGCGCGCGGCGCGTTCGATCTCAGATTCGGTGTAGCGCTGGGTGTTGATGCCCACGCGCTCGTTGCCTTCCTCGAAAATGCCGCGCGGTTCGCCGAAATAGACGCCCGAGGTCAGTTCGCGCACGATCATGATATCGAGACCGGCAACCACGTCCTTTTTGAGCGACGAGAAATCGGCCAGCGCGTCAAAGCACTGGGCCGGGCGCAGGTTCGAGTACAGGTCCATCTCCTTGCGCAGGCGCAGCAGGCCGCGCTCGGGCTTCACGCTGAAATCCAGATCGTCGTATTTCGGGCCGCCCACGGCGCCCAGCAGAACCGCGTCGACCTCTTGCGCCTTGGCCATCGTCTCGTCCGACAGGGGCTTGCCGTGCACGTCATAGGCGGCACCGCCGACCAGATCCTCGCTCACGTCGAATTCAAGGCCGCGCTTGGCGCCGAACCAGCCGATAATCTTGCGCACTTCGGCCATGACTTCGGGGCCAATTCCGTCTCCGGGCAGGATGAGGAGCGAGGGGTTGGACATGAACGGTCTCCTTGCGTTTTTCAGCATCGGGCCTAGCGTTTGCGGTGCATCTGGTCAATGAGGCGTTCTGGTCAAAATGCGCGGAATCAGGGCCGTACAGCGCGAAAAACGCCGCTGAACATGCGCCGGTCACCCGATCTGGGTCACAGGCTGGCTTTCAGCCCTTCTGCCAGCAGGTCCCAGACCCGGCGAATGCGCGGTGTCTGCCGCATGGCCTGCGGCGCAGCCAGCCAGACCGGCAGAACCGGGATGTCCACATCCAGCGGCAGAATTTCGACCGCAGGATCAGCCTCGGCCACTTGAACCTGGCTGAAACCGATGCCGCAACCCGCACGGATCAACTCCCAATAGGCGCTTTGAAGATCGCAACGGGTGGCAAAGTTTTCCTTGCTGGCAGGCCAACCCTTGGCCTGCATTTTCGAGATGATCAGGTTGTTGGAGTCGAAACCTACCAGGTCATGCTGAAACAACTCTTCGGGGGTGGTTGGCCGACCGGCGCGGTCCAGATACGACCGGGCTGCGCAGAAACACAACGGTACGTCGCCCAGATGCCGGGTCACGATATCGACCTGCTCGGGGCGGTACATGCGAACTGCGATATCAGCTTCGCGGAACAGCAGGTTCTCGCTGGTGTCGGTGGCGACCAGTTCCAGCTGGATCGAAGGTTCTTGCCTGCGGATGTCCGCCAGAATGGACGGCAGGATATGGTGCGATGCGAAGACTGACGCGGTGATGCGGACCGTACCGCCCAGCTGTTGCGACTGCCCGGCGGCGGCCAGGCTCAGCTGACGCATGGCCGTGTGCATCTGTTGCGCCATCGGCAGCAATTGCTGGCCGGCTGCGCTGAGCTTGAGGCCTCGCGCATGGCGATCGAACAGCGACACGCCCAAATCCGTCTCGAGCGCCTGCACCTGGCGACCAAGCGTCGGCTGACTGCGCCCCAGTTCCCGCGCAGCCGCCGACAACGATCCCGTTTCCGCAACTGCCAGAAAGCTCTGCACCAAAGACCAATCAGAAAGTGCCAAGGTTTTATCCATGCGCAGATGAATACATGCTCTGCGTTTTTCGGCAATTCCCAAAGGTGAGTGAATGGATATCTTTTGTTCAACCGCCAGGGCTGACAGGAGGTTGTGATGACGGGAAAGGTGCTGATCCTGGGATCTTCGGGGCGTTTTGGCCGCAATGCCGCAGACGCGTTTCAAACGGCCGGATGGACGGTGCGGGGATTTGACCGCGCGAGGGATGATCTGTCCACCGCAGCCCGGGGTGCGGATGTCATCGTGAATGGCTGGAACCCGCCATACACCGAGTGGGCGCGGCAGGTGCCGGATTTGCACGCTCAGGTCATCGGTGCGGCGAAGGCAACCGGGGCGACCGTGATCGTGCCCGGTAACGTTTATGTTTTTGGGGCCGACACGCCCGGGCCGTGGGCGGCAGATACGCCGCATCTTGCAACCAACCCTCTGGGCCAGATTCGGATCCGTATGGAGGAGGCCTATCGGTCGTCGGGCGTGCGCACCGTGATCCTGCGCGCCGGGGATTTCCTTGACACGCAAGCCTCCGGCAATTGGTTCGACCAGATCATGATCAAGCCCCTGGCCAAAGGGCGTTTCGTCTATCCCGGTGACCCTGACATTGCCCATGCCTGGGCCTACCTGCCGGATCTGGCCCGCGCTGCGGTTCAGTTGGCCGAGATGCGGCATGACTTGCCGCGCTATTGCGACATTCCTTTTGCCGGATACACGTTGACCGGCCGCCAATTGGCACAGGCCTTGTCGGAAGTGACCGGGGCTCCGGTGCGCCTGAAGCAGATGAACTGGTGGCCAATTGTTCTGGCCCAGCCGTTCTGGAAACTGGCCCCGCATCTGCTTGAGATGCGCTATCTGTGGGACACGCCGCACCGCTTGGATGGCTCGTTCTTCGACTCGTTGATCAGCGATTTCGCATCCACGCCGCTGCACGAGGCATTGAAAACCGCTGTGTCTGACCTGTCGCATGATAGCCCGCGAACCACAGACGTGGATCGAGTTCAGGGCCTGTCATAGGCCCGGCGGCATGTCAGGGTGTGACAAGTCAACCCAAATCAGGCGATGTCGGCTGGCCTTGCGGGCCGCGGCAAGGGGCGCGCCTTTGGCGTCAGTCCAGCGGATGCCGGCGTTTTCAACCACCCAGTCGACCGATGGCAGCAGATAGTCAACACGCCGTTCACCCACCGCCTTCCAGACCACCGTTACAGCCGAGCCTGCGCCATCCACGGGTCGCGGATCCTGCAGGCTGGGGTGCTGTAACAGATCGCGGATGGCTTCATTGCGCCCCTCGCCCAGGTTCGGGTCAAGATTGGCGTCACCGGCAATGATGAAACGACTTTTCGGGGCTGGACCCAGCCCGCCGTCAAGCAACACCGACCACAGCCGGATCTCATCGCGATTGCGCAATCCGTTGCGATCCTCAGGCCCGTCGAAGACAGGAGGGGTGGCGTGAAAGGTCATCAGGTTCAGGCGGCCTTGAGGTGTCTCCACCGGCACGATCCAATGGGCGGTCGACGACAGGCGCTGAACAGCGTGGGCTTGTTCGGACGGGAAAGGCAACCCGCCAAGGGTGGGTAGCGTCGCGCCGGGCAGGTCCTTCCAAAGCAGCGCTGAAAGGTCACGAACCTCATCCTTTGCGATCGGATAACGGGACAGCACGGCCAGCCCGCCATTTCCGGTGAAACGGCCCCATCCCTGGGCGTCTCCGGGTCCGCCCCGTTCTCCGTCCCCGTCCAGATCGAGCGACGTCATCAGCCCCGAGTTGGGCTGACCAGCGAAGAGATGCGGGTAATCCAGCCCTGCCGCGCGCAACCGATCAGCCAGCGCGGACAGGGCCAGGTTGTCATGGTCCCAGTCGATGCCTTGCAGGGCCAGGACATCGGGGGCAGCGGCAGTCAGAACGTCAATCACGGCCTGCACCTGGGGATCATCGCGCCGAATATCACGCAGCAGCAAGCCCGGACCTTTACGGCCTAGCTCAGCATTGAAGCTGGCAACGCGCACTGGCTCTGCCTGCGCCGCAAACGGCAGCAACAGCAGAACAAGAATACGGATCATGCGGTTTGGGTCGTCTCGGTGGTCGAGTAGGCGCGGCGTTTTTCCACGATCAGCCCGGCAATGCGCAGGGTTGCCATCCCGCGCATGATCATGCTGGCCGGCAGGAAAGCCCACGCGCTCATGGTCCAGATCAACGTCTGCGGATTGGACAACGACAGCGGATCAATGAAATCCGTGAGCAGCTTGATCAGGGCCGGAATCAGGAACGGTAGCAGAACGCCGACCGAGATGTTCAACCGACCGTCGCGCTGCAGGCGAGTCACCACGTCTCCACCCTTGGTGGGGTCGAACAGGGGCAGGTTGGTCCAGACATTGAATGCCCCATTGCCAGTGGGCCATCCACGCAGTTTGACCGCATAGGCAAAGCTGGCGATCGTGACCAAAGCGGCGACATAGGCGACACTTGCCGTTATGCGTACCAACTCGACCAGGGGTTGGCTCGCGTCAGCAGGCAGCATCAACACCACCAGGCGGACAGGTGAATAGGGGAAGTCCACGACATTCGCGACCGCCAGGCCGACCGAATACACGGTGCTGGTCAGTTCCGTCGGCGCATAGGCGTTCTTGCAGATCAGGGTCAGGAACGAGATCATCGACATCAGGCCGACAAAGCGCAGCCTGTTCACGGGCGGCGCATCGCGGAATTCGATAAAGCTGGGAAAAGCCGAGTTGTATTCGGCGAATGTCAGAATGAATGCCAGGATTGCCAGAAAGACAACGATCTCGGTCCCGTTGGACGTAGATGCGGGCAGATACAATGCGGGTGTCAGCACCAGAAGTGCCACCAACAATCCCCGTATCGCAGCCCCTGTTGTGCGAGCAATCACTATCCGAACCCTTTCCAAACCGGACCAGTCGATTCTTCGCCGACTTGGTTCCAACTTGATGCCCGCCAATCTCGATATTTGGCGGATGCCCCTTTAGCGCCATCATTGGCGATAAGCGGCATTACGCTCAAGCCGAGGTGCAGAAAACACGTGATTTCGGGCAAAAAGATGGCGAAACTGGTGCGGCTTTGCATCATTCACGTCGCAAATTCGACGTGTAATGGAAATGATTCTCTACATGTTGTGGTTGCTTTGACTTTAACCCCAAGAATGCGAACGGGGCCGCCTTGGCGACCCCGTCTGGTTGAGTATCCACAGGT
>NZ_JBXWSK010000033.1:0-34672 GCF_059613385.1 Ruegeria sp. BHSA162 | reverse complement strand
GTCACAAAACCGGCCGGGCCGTCAGACTCCACAACCGGCAAAACCGAAAACACGGCGAGGCCAAGGGCGCCGGCCAGCCCAAGCGTGACAATCATCGCAGCCAGCAAGGCGACGGTGCTTTCGTTTGCACAATGCGTTCGGGTCAGGATCGCACTGAGCGCATAGAAAAAGCCGCCTGCCACCGGCAATAGGCTGGTCGCATCAAAGGCATTGGGGTCAGGCTGCAAAACACAGAGGATTCCGACAAACCCCATAAGCACAGCCAAGACCCGCCAGGGGCCGATCTTCTGGTCCAGCAACAGCGCGGAAATCAACAGAACGAAGATCGGTGATGTGAACAGCCCCGCAAGGGCCTGAGCAATTGGCATCAAAGCCAGTGAGCTGAAATAGAACAACATCGCCAGGGTGATCAGAACACTGCGCAGCAGGACCGCCCAAAACCTCTGAGGTCGCAGCCCTCCAAACCCAAGAAACGACAGTCCAACGATAAGAGGCAGCATCATCACGGCCCGGCTTAGGTGGAATTGCCACAAACCGATCGTTTCGGCCAGCCGAATGACGAAATTGTCCACGACGCCGATGATTGCCATGGCCGAGACCATCAGAACCGATGCAAGAACCGGTGAAGAAGGATGTGCTGTCTGCATGTGGCCTTGGCCTCCGGGCCCTTTGGCCGAAACTACGCGTCCCGGTTATCGAGCACATTTCCAAATCACCACGCAACAGGTTTGCGCGGATTAATCTCTCCGTGCTAGGAATCGACAAAAGATAAAACGAGCAGACCTCATCGAAATGACGGCACTGAAACAATACCAGCGGATCGAGGCTACCGGTCTGTGGCGCCCGTCGCCCGACGAGCAGCGGCGCGAAGTGGTTGTTTCGATCGGCGAGGCAACGTTGACCATCACCGATTTCAACGATCGCGCGCTGACGCACTGGTCGCTTGCCGCACTTGAAAGGCAGAACCCGGGCAAGTTCCCCGCAATATTCAATCCAGACGGCGACCCGGATGAGACACTGGAGCTGGAGCAGTCCGAAACCACCATGATCGAGGCAATCGACCGCTTGCAACGCGCCATCGAACGGGCGCGCCCGCATCCCGGACGCCTGCGGTGGGCCAGCGTCGGCGGCGTGGTTGCGGCTGTCGCGGCGGTCTTGCTGTTCTGGCTGCCCGGCGCCCTGCAAAGCCATGTCGAAAAGGTCGTGCCCGAGATCAAACGGCAGGACATCGGGAACACGATTCTGCAACGGATCGAACGGGTTTCGGGCCGGGCCTGCGCCTCGGCGGACGCGCAGCCGGCGCTGCAGAGGCTGGCCCAGAGAACAGGCGTGCGACGGATCGTTGTGTTGCCGGCCGGGGTGCGGGAAAGCCTGTCACTTCCCGGAGGGATCGTGCTGCTGAACCGAGCGCTGGTTGAAGACAGTGAAGATCCCGCAGTTGCCGCCGGTTACGTGATAGCTGAACGCACGCGGGCCAGCCTGCATGATCCGTTGGATGATCTCCTGGACAAAACTGGGACCGTCGCAGCGTTTCGCCTGCTGACGACGGGCGAACTAACACCCCAGATCGTGGACACCTATACCGAACAGGTTCTGGCCGAACCCCGCCCCGCAGTTCCGGAAGACGACCTGCTGGAGGAGTTTGCGTCCGCCTATTTGCCCTCAACCCCATATGCCTATGCGGTTGACATAACCGGCGAAACGGTTCTGGGTTTGATCGAGGCCGACCCGATGGCGGGTCAGCCTTTGGATCAGGTTATGCCCGACCGGGACTGGGTACGGCTGCAGAACATCTGCAGCGACTAGGCGCGCCTATTTGGTGCCGAACATCCGGTCTCCGGCATCGCCCAGACCGGGCATGATGTAGCCCTTGGAATTCAGCTCGCGGTCTAGTGCGGCAGTCACGATCTTGACGTCGGGATGCGCTTCTTTCATGCGGGCCACGCCTTCGGGGGCGGCCAGCAGGCACAGGAACCGGATGTCGGTGGCACCGGCCTGTTTCAGAAGGTCGATCGCTGCGGCCGAGCTGTTGCCGGTGGCCAGCATCGGGTCAACCGCAATAACCAGCCGATCTTTAAGGCCTTCGGGGGCCTTGAAGTAGTACTGCACCGGCTGCAGCGTTTCTTCATCGCGATACAGGCCCACAAATCCGACCCGCGCCGAGGGCACCAGCTCCAGAACGCCGTCCAGCATCCCGTTGCCCGCGCGCAGGATCGACACCAGCGCCAGCTTCTTGCCCGCCAGGATCGGCGCGTCCATTTCCTCCATCGGGGTTTCGATATGGCGCGTGGTCAGGGGCATTTCGCGCGTGACTTCATAGGCCAGCAGCAGCGTGATCTCGCGCAGCAATTGCCGGAACGAGGCGGTCGAGGTGCCCTTGTCCCTCATGAGCGTCAGTTTGTGCTGAACCAGCGGGTGGTCGACGACGGTCAGATGTTCGCTCATGTGTTCTCCAGTCTTTTTCTAACCCTTGCGCGGGTCTCTTCATCGCAGAATGCGGCATTCAGGGCGGTGTCGTTCAGCGCGGCGAAATCCTCGGCGTCCCAGCCGAAGGCCTGGGCCAGCATGTCATATTCGCGGCGCAGGGTGGTATGAAAAAACGGCGGGTCATCGGTGGATACCGTGACCTTCACACCCGCCTCGCGCAGCCGCGCGATCGGGTGGGCGGCAAAACCAGGGTACAGGCCCAGCACCACGTTCGAGCCCGGGCAGACCTCGAGCGTGACGCCCCGGTCGGCCAGTTCATGTACCAAATCGGGGTCTTCGATGGCACGAACCCCATGGCCCACACGTTCGACCCCCAGCGCGCGGACCGCATCGCGGACGCTTTCAGGGCCGCCGAATTCGCCGGCATGGGTAGTCAGGCGCAATCCGGCCTCGCGCGCGCAGTCGAAGGCCCATTTGAAATCGGCCTGCTGGCCAATGGCCTCGTTCCCGCCCATACCGAACCCGGTGATCCAGTCACCCGCGGTTTCGGCGGCGCAGCGCGCGCTGCGCTTGGCCTTGTCGGGTCCGAAATGGCGCACGCAGGTCACCACGCCGCGCAGGGTGATGTCGAACTTGCGCTCGGCCTCGTCGGCGGCGTCCTGAATGGCGGCCAGATAGTCGCGCCAGGCATGCAGATCGCCCCCGCCGCAGAAATCGGGGCTGAGGAAGGTTTCGGAATAGACCACCCCGTTCGCCGCGCTTTCCTCCAGGATCGCCAGCGTCAGGCGGCGGAAATCCTCAGGGGTTTTCAACACTTCGCAAGCGGCCTCGTAGACGCTGAGGAAATGCGCGAAATCGCGAAAGTCATAGCTGCCGTCGGGTTTGAAAATGCCGCTCAGGTCAACCTTCTTTTCATGCGCCAGCTGGCGGATGAAGGCGGGCGGGGCCGCGCCTTCGTGATGCAGGTGCAGTTCGATCTTGGGCAGGTCTGCGACGGTCATAGAAAGGTCCTTCCCGGCCCTTGCGCCGGAATGTTCAGGTGATGGGCGATGCTGGCGGCCACGTCGGCGAAATTGACTTGCCCGATCTGTCCGGCCCCCAGGCCGGCGGTCAGCACCGGCACCTGCTCGCGGGTGTGGTCGGTGCCGATCCAGCTTGGGTCGTTGCCGTGATCGGCGGTCAGCAGAAACAGGTCGCCCGGGCGCAGCCGGGGCAGGATACGCCCGATCTCGGCGTCGAACCATTCCAGCGCGCGGGCATAGCCCGAGATGTCGCGCCGGTGGCCGTACTGGCTGTCAAACTCGACGAAATTTGCGAATGTCAGGCTGCCGTCCTCGGCGCTGTCTACAAGGCGCGAGAGGTGACCCATCAGATCGGCGTCCGAGCCCTTGTCCAGCGTGTCGATCCCCTGCATCGAGAAGATGTCACCGATCTTGCCCACGCCATGCACACTGCGCCCGGCATCCTGCGCCCAGTTGGTCAGCACCGGTGCGGGCGGCGTGATGGCAAAATCCTTGCGGTTGGTGGTGCGGACAAACCCCTGTTCCGGCGATCCCACGAAGGGGCGCGCGATCACCCGGCCCACCTTCATCTCGTGCAGCATGGGGGCCAGGCTCCGGCACATCTGGTACAGGCGCTCCAGCCCGAACGTCTCCTCGTGTGCGGCAATCTGGAACACGCTGTCAGCCGAGGTATAGCAGATCGGCCAACCCGTGCGCATGTGTTCAGCACCCAGTTCGGCAATGATCGTGGTACCCGAGGCGTGGCAATTGCCCAAAATGCCCTCGGTACCTGCGGCCTGCGCGGCGGCGCGGGTCAAATCATCAGGGAACGCGGGGAGCGTGTCGGGGAAATAGTGCCAGTCCCACGGCACCGGCAGCCCGGCCAATTCCCAATGACCCGAAGGCGTGTCCTTGCCCGGCGAATGCTCGCGCGCGCAACCCCACAGTCCGGCCGGGTCGGCCCCCAACCCCGGCGCATCCGCGCCCGAAGCTAGTCGTACCGCCGCGCCAAGCCCCAGCGCATCGAGGTTGGGCAGGCGCAACGGCCCGGACCGGCCATCCTCGGCCCGCCCTTCAGCGCAGGCCTGCGCGATATGGGCCACCGTGTTGGCGCCCGTGTCCGGCACGTCGCCGTTGAAGAACCGGTCGGCATCCGGCGCGCCACCGATACCCACCGAATCCATCACCACAAGAAACGCGCGGCTCATGCGAGGATCCTTTCGTGTACCAGCTCCGGCACCGGAACGGGCGCCGGGCCGATGGTGATCGCGGCACGCACGGCTTGCGCGGCCCGCTGCGCGGCGTCCTCGCGCGCGGCATGGACGACGGCCAGCGGCGTCCCGGCCGAGACCTTGTCGCCCAGCCGAACCAGCCCCGACAGGCCCACTGCCGGGTCGATCACATCGCTTTCCACCTGCCGGCCACCGCCCAGCGCCACGACGGCAAGGCCCAGAGCCTCGCCATCCATCGCGGTGACATAGCCTTCGTCCTGCGCCGCGACCTCAAGAATCACGCTGGCCTCGGGCAAGTAGCGCGCCCAATCATCGACCAGCCCCAGCGGCCCGCCCACCGCGGCCATCATCCGTCCGAACCGTTCGGCCGCACGGCCATCGCGGATCACCTCGGCGATCATGTCCCGCCCGGCCCGCGCGTCGCCGACCATACCTGCGTCAGACAGCAGAACACCGCCAAGTTCGGCCGAAATCTCGGCCAGGGGCGAGGGCTGCCCACCGGTCAGCACCTTCATTACTTCGGCGATTTCCAGGGCGTTGCCCAAGGCGGGCGCCAGCGGCTGGTTCATGTCGGTGATCAGGGCCGAGGTCCGGCACCCGGCCGCATTGGCCGTTTCGGTCAGGGCCTGCGCCAGCTTGCGCGCCTCGTCCAGCGTTTTCATGAAGGCTCCGCTGCCCACCTTGACGTCCAGCACCAGCGCATCCGGGCTGGCCGCCAGTTTCTTGGACAGGATCGAGGCGGTGATCAGATCGAGGCTTTCGACCGTGGCGGTCACGTCGCGGATCGCATAGAGCCGCTTGTCCGCCGGGGCGATCTGTGCCGTTGCGCCGACGATTGCGGCGCCGGTCTCGGCCAAAATCTGGGCCAGCCGGTCCTGGCTGATCTGGGTCGACACGCCGGGGATCGCCTCGAGCTTGTCGAGTGTCCCGCCGGTATGGCCCAGGCCGCGCCCCGAGATCATCGGCACATAGGCCCCGCATTCCGCCAGCGCCGGGGCCAGCACGAGGCTGACGCAATCCCCCACCCCACCGGTCGAATGCTTGTCGATCACCGGACCGTCCAGATCCCAGGTCAGAACCTCGCCGCTGTCGCGCATCGCCAGCGTCAGCGCGGCGCGGCCCTCGGGACCCAGCCCGCCCATGCAGACGGCCATGGCAAAGGCTCCAGCCTGGGCGTCGGTGACGCTTCCATCGGCCAGGCCTTGGGCGAACCACGCCAGTTCGCTGGCATCCGGCACCTCACGGCGGCGCAGTTTCGCGATGATCGAACGGGCGTCCATGGGCGCGGCCCTTACATGAACGAGGCGTCGAAGGCGCCGGGCAGCAGCTCGCCGATGGTCGTGCGGGTCTCAATCCCGTCCACCGTCGCCATGGTGACCACCACGTCCTTGTCTCCGAACTCGGCCAGTTTCTGCCGGCACCCGCCGCAGGGCGGCACCGGTTGCGGGCTGGAGGCCACCACATAGACCTCGGCCAGCTTGTTTTCTCCGGCGGCGACCATCGCGGCGATCGCACCGGCCTCGGCGCAGGTTCCTTCGGGATAGGCCACGTTTTCCACGTTGCAGCCCGCGAACACTTCGCCCGACGGGGTGCGGAGCGCGGCGCCTACCTTGAAATTCGAATAGGGCGCATAGGCGTTTTCACGCACCTTGAGGGCTGCTTCTTTCAACGACATGGCGATTCCCCGATTTTTGATCATCTGGTCAGAATGCCATACCCTACTGGAAATCCGCGGGGGAATTGAAGCCCCCTCTGCACGGGAATCTCGACGCGCCCGCGCGTCAGCCCAGATCGGTCTTGAAATACCCCGGCAGCGTGACCTCGAGCAGTTCGACATCGTCGCTGGGGTCGGCCAGCCGCGTGCGCATTCCGGGCGGGATGACAAAGGCATCGCCCTGCTCCAGCCGAAATGGATCACGGCCTTCACCTTCCAGGGTGACGGTCCCGTTCATCACGAAGGTAAAGTGGATATCGGCATCATGGCTGGCCCAGACCGGGTCGCCCTGCCCGCGGCGCACCACCTGAACGCCCGCCACGCCCTTGGTGTTTTCGGCAATCGTCGTGTCGCGGCATTGATAACCCGGCAGGCGGAACGGCTGCCACTCTGCCCCTCCGGCCCGGTTGTAGACGAACCGCTGGCCCTGCCATTCCCGCTCGGGGCGGTAATGCGGCGTAGGCAACTGCATTTCGTGGTCGATCTCGGTGACATGCTCGGCCGGAACGCCGATTTCGATCACCTGAACGTTGTCCGACGCTTCGAGCACGCGGTGCCGGATCTCGGGCGGCTGGATGAAACAGTCGCCAGCGGTCAGGCGCATCTTGTCGCCCTGATCCTCATAGACCACATCCACCCAGCCGTGGATGCAGAAGATCAGCTGGAACCCGACCTTGTGGAAATGCACCATGTCCGGGACCGGGCCGCCGTCGGGAATGCGGATGTGGCTGGCGATGATCGACCCGCCCAGCCGGTCGGGCACCAGATCGCGGTAATGCATGCCCGCGCGCCCGATGATCCAGGGCGCCTGATCCTTGAGCCTGCGGACAACGAAGGAATGAACCGTCTCGGGCATCATCAGGGGCGGGTTGCGCTCTTCGATCTCGATGCGGGTGCCGTTGGGGGCGACCAGGCTGCGCTGACCGCCGGCAAACCCGTCCGGATCATCGGTGAGGATACGCAAGGTGCCCGGCGCCTCGGGCGCGTCCTTTTCCACACGCAGTCGCAGGCCATGCCCCGAAAACACCGCAACCCGTGGGTCATCCGCCGGATAGATCATGTCCATCCGCATGCCCAGAACCTTGGTGTAGAACGGAATGTCGTTTCGCAGTTCTTGGGTCGGAATGCGGAATTCGGCTATGGTATCGGTCATGCTGGTCTCCTCTGCGCGGGACTGTGAGGGGCCGTTGGGGGATTTGCAAGTCGGGGTCGGATCCGCCGTCATGCGATTTCGAGGTTTCCCCTGCGTAAGAAATAGTTTAGCACTAAACTAAATTCCAAACGGGAAGTTTTGACATGTCCGACACACCCAGCCTGCGTCAGGCCGCACTTGATTACCACGCGCATCCGAAGCCTGGGAAACTGGAGATCAAGGCGACCAAACCCATGGCCAACGGGCGCGACCTTGCCCGCGCCTATTCGCCCGGCGTGGCCGAGGCCAGCCTTGAGATCAAGGCCGACCCGGCGACCGCCGAGATGTATACCGCGCGCGGCAATCTGGTGGCCGTGGTTTCGAATGGCACCGCGGTGCTGGGGCTGGGCAATATCGGCGCGCTGGCCTCTAAGCCGGTGATGGAGGGCAAAGCCGTCCTGTTCAAGAAATTCGCCGGCATCGACTGTTTCGACATCGAGTTGAACGAACCCGACCCCGAGAAGCTGGCCGATATCGTTTGCGCGCTGGAGCCGACCTTCGGCGCGATCAACCTCGAGGACATCAAGGCGCCCGACTGCTTTGTCGTCGAGAAACTGTGCTGCGAGCGGATGAACATTCCGGTCTTCCACGATGACCAACACGGCACCGCCATCGTGGTGGGGGCCGCTGCGCGCAACGCGCTGCACGTGGCCGGCAAGCAGTTCGAGGACATCAAGGTCGTGTCCACCGGCGGCGGTGCGGCAGGGATCGCCTGCCTGAACATGCTGGTCAAACTGGGCGTCAAGCGCGAGAACATCTGGCTGTGCGACATTCACGGGCTGGTCTATGAGGGTCGCGTCGAAGACATGAACCCGCACAAGGACCAATTCGCCCAGAAAACCGACCTGCGCACGCTGGATCAGGTGATCGACGGGGCCGACCTGTTTCTGGGCCTCAGCGGGCCGAACGTGCTCAAGCCCGAGATGGTCGCGCGCATGGCCAAACAGCCGATCATCTTTGCTCTTGCGAACCCGACCCCGGAGATCCTGCCCGACGCCGCGCGCGAAGTCGCCCCCGATGCCATCATCGCCACCGGGCGCAGCGACTTCCCGAACCAGGTGAACAACGTCCTTTGTTTCCCGTTCATCTTCCGCGGTGCGCTGGACGTGGGTGCGACCGAGATCAACGATGCCATGCAGATCGCCTGCGTTGAAGGCATCGCCGAAATGGCCCGCGCCACCACCAGCGCCGAGGCCGCAGCCGCCTACAAGGGCGAACAGCTGACCTTCGGCCCAGACTACCTGATCCCCAAGCCGTTCGACCCGCGACTGGTGGGTGTGGTGTCCTCGGCCGTGGCCCGCGCCGCGATGGAAAGCGGCGTGGCCAGGCGCCCCATCGAGGACATCGAAGCCTACAAGGAAAAGCTGAACCAGACGGTCTTCAAGTCCGCCCTACTGATGCGCCCCGTCTTCGAGGCCGCCGCCGCTGCCTCGCGCCGCATCGTCTTTGCCGAAGGCGAAGACGAACGCGTGCTGCGCGCCGCTCAGGCGATTCTTGAGGAAACCACCGAAACCCCGATCCTGATCGGCCGTCCCGAGGTGATCGAGGCACGCTGCGAACGACTGGGCCTGTCGGTCCGCCCCGGGCAGGACTTCCAGATCGTAAACCCGGAAAACGACCCGCGCTATTATGACTATTGGAACTCGTACCACCAAATCATGCAGCGTCGGGGGGTAACGCCCGATCTGGCCAAGGCGATCATGCGGACCAATTCCACCGCGATTGGCGCAATCATGGTGCACAGGGGTGAAGCCGACAGCATGATCTGTGGCACCTTTGGCGAGTATCGGTGGCACCTGAACTATGTCGAGCAGGTGCTGAATGACGGCGACCTGCGCCCCCATGGTGCATTGTCCCTCATGATCCTTGAAGACGGCCCGCTGTTCATCGCCGACACTCATGTCCGGCAATTGCCCAGCCCGGAAGAACTGGCTGAGATCACCGTGGGCGCCGCGCGCCATGTCCGGCGTTTCGGGCGGGCGCCAAAGATCGCGTTCTGCTCGCAATCGCAGTTCGGCAATCAGGCCGAGGGGTCCGGCAAACGCCTGCGCGAAGCGATTGCGATTTTGGACAGCAAGCCCCGCGACTTCATCTATGAAGGCGAAATGAACCTGGACGTGGCCCTGGACCCCGAACTGCGCGAGCGGATTTTCCCCAATTCACGCCTCGAGGGGGCCGCCAACGTTCTGATCTTTGCCCATGCGGACGCGGCCAGCGGCGTGCGCAACATACTGAAGATGAAGGCAGATGGCATCGAGGTCGGCCCCATCCTGATGGGCATGGGCAACAAGGCGCATATCGTGACACCTTCGATCACCGCGCGCGGGCTGCTGAACATGGCGGCAATTGCCGGAACGCCCGTCGCGCATTACGGTTGACCACGGCGGCCCGACCGGTCTGGCCGCCCTGCCGAGGGAGGTCATCATGAAAGGTCACTGCCACTGCGGCGCCTTGCGATGGGCCAGCGATGCCGAGATCGCCTGGAGCTGCTACTGTCATTGCGTGGATTGCCGTCGCAATTGCGCCGCCCCAGTCACGGCGTTCATCGGGCTGCCGCACGGCTCGGTGGCATGGTCAGGGGATCCGCCACGCGTGTACAACTCGTCTGAGGATGTTGAACGTCTGTTCTGCGGGACCTGCGGCACGCCGATGGCATATCGCAATGCCCGCGACCGGGTGAACATTCATCTCTACACCGCCACGTTGGACAACCCCGAGGATGCCGCGCCCCGGTTTCACGTTTATCACGCCGAGCATCTGCACTGGCTGAACATCGAGGACAGCCTGCCCCGATATGCCGGAACGGCGACCTGATCCGAATCTGACGAAGCCGCGTTTGCACCAGACGCTTCGCAGATTTGCAAGTTCTGCAATAATTTCCTGCTCAGGCGCGAAAACAAGGATCATTTGCAAAACTTTGCAAGACAAATGGGGCAGTTCTGCAAATATTTCGCGATAAACTGACGCGCCGTCACGCGCACCGCTTGCCCGGGTGAACCCAGCCGCCTAACACAAAGATGACAGTTTTCGGGAGGAGGACCCATGGCGTACCAGGACGTGTATGACAGCTGGAAAAATGACCCAGAGGCTTTCTGGATGGAAGCCGCCAAAGGCATCGACTGGATCCGACCACCATCGAAAGCACTGTTTGACGACAACGCTCCTCTGTACGAATGGTTCTGCGATGCCAAGGTGAACACCTGCTGGAACGCCGTGGACCGCCATGTGGAAAACGGCCGGGGCGAGCAGACGGCCATCATCTATGACAGCCCGATCACCCACACCAAGCGCGAGATCTCCTACATGGAGCTGCGCAATCGCGTGGCCACCCTGGCCGGCGCGCTGCGGGCCAAGGGGATCGAAAAGGGCGACCGCGTCATCATCTACATGCCGATGATCCCCGAGGCGCTCGAGGCGATGCTGGCCTGCGCGCGACTGGGTGCGGTGCATTCGGTGGTCTTTGGCGGGTTTGCCAGCAACGAACTGGCGGTGCGGATCGACGACGCCAAACCCAAGGCGATCATCGCGGCGTCCTGCGGGCTGGAGCCCGGTCGTGTGGTACATTACAAGCCATTGCTGGACGGCGCCATCGACATGGCCAGCCACAAGCCCGAGTTCTGCGTGATCTTCCAGCGCGAACAGGAAGTGGCCAAGCTGATCGAAGGGCGCGACTTCAACTGGCACGGCTTCCAATACGGTGTCGAGCCGGCCGAGTGTGTGCCGGTCGCAGGCAATGATCCCGCCTACATCCTTTACACCTCGGGCACCACGGGGGCGCCCAAAGGCGTCGTGCGGCCCACGGCGGGGCACCTTGTGGCGCTGAACTGGACGATGAAGAACATCTACAACGTCGATCCCGGCGATGTGTTCTGGGCGGCCTCGGACGTGGGCTGGGTCGTGGGCCACTCCTACATCTGCTATGGCCCGCTGATCCACGGCAACACCACCATCGTGTTCGAGGGCAAGCCCGTCGGCACACCCGATGCCGGTACCTTCTGGCGGGTGATTTCCGAGCACAAGGTCAAAAGCTTTTTTACCGCCCCAACGGCGATCCGCGCGGTCAAGCGCGAGGACCCCAAGGGCGAGATGCTGGCGAAATACGACCTGTCCTGCCTCAAGGCCCTGTTCCTGGCCGGTGAACGCGCCGACCCGGACACGATCACTTGGGCGCAGGACGCGCTGAAGGTTCCGGTCGTCGACCACTGGTGGCAGACCGAAACCGGCTGGACCATCGCCGGCAACCCGCTGGGGATCGAGGAACTGCCGATCAAGCTGGGCTCGCCCGCCAAGCCGATGCCCGGCTATGACGTGCAGATCCTGGACGAAGGCGGCCACCCGATGAAACCGGGCGAGCTGGGCGCGATCGCGGTCAAGCTGCCCCTGCCTCCGGGCACGCTGCCGACCCTGTGGAATGCCGAGGAGCGGTTCAAGAAATCCTATCTTGAGCATTTCCCGGGCTATTATGAAACCGGCGATGCAGGCATGATCGACGAGGACGGGTACCTCTACATCATGGCCCGCACCGATGACGTGATCAACGTGGCCGGCCACCGCCTGTCCACCGGCGCGATGGAGGAGGTTCTGGCAGCCCATCCCGATGTGGCCGAATGCGCAGTCATCGGTGTATCGGACCAGTTGAAGGGTCAGGCCCCGGTTGGCTTCCTGTGCCTGAACGCAGGCTGCAATCGTGACCATGCCGAGATCGCGAAAGAGGTCGTGCAGATGGTGCGCGACAAAATCGGGCCCGTTGCGGCATTCAAACTGGCCGTCGTAGTGGATCGTCTGCCAAAGACACGGTCTGGCAAGATCCTGCGTGGAACGATGGTGTCGATCGCCGATGGCAAAGATTACAAAATGCCTGCCACGATCGACGATCCGGCCATTCTGGACGAAATCACCGAAGCCCTGAAATCAATCGGTTACGCCCAGTAACCGGGCATCGGGCGGCCCCGGGCCGCCCGCCCTGCCCTGCGGGGTTGCAACCATTGGCAGACCGCCTACTGTGCCCTTGACGGAGGGCACATGGCAAATGACGACATCTGGCGCCTGAGCGCCACAAAACTCGCAAAACTGACCCGCTCCGGCGAATTGAGCGCGACCGAAGCCGTCCAAAGCGCAATCGACCGGATGCACGCGCTGAACCCGGCGCTGAATGCCGTCGTCGAAGACCTCAGCGCCGAGGCGCGGGAGCGCGCCCGCGCCCTCGATGCCCAGCGGGCCCGCGGCGAACCGACCGGCCCGCTGCACGGCGTTCCCGTCACGATCAAAGTCAATGTCGACCAGAAGGGCCATGCCACGACCAACGGTGTGACCGCTCTGAAAGACGTAATTGCCCCCGACGATGCGCCCGTCGTGTCGAACCTGCTGAAGGCTGGGGCGGTGGTGATTGGCCGGACCAACACGCCCGAGTTCTCATTCCGTGCCGACACCGACAACCCGCTTTATGGACGCACCCACAACCCTTGGGGCCGACATATTTCTCCCGGGGGCTCCTCGGGCGGGGCCGGTGTGGCGGTGATGACGGGCATGGGGGCGCTGGCGCATGGCAACGACATCGGCGGCAGCCTGCGGTTTCCGGCCGCGGCCCTTGGCGCGGTGACCGTGAAGCCGGGCTTGGGGCGCGTTCCCGCATGGAACCCCAGCCAAACCGCCGAACGTGGACTGCTTGCGCAATCCATGTCGGTGCAAGGCCTGATCACCCGCAGCGCGGCTGACCTGCACCTGGCCATGCCCAGCCTGATCGCGCCGGATCCGCGCGATCCGTTTCACGTTCCGCTGCCCTGGCGCGTGACCGAGCCTGACCAGCAGCGGCGGGCAGCTTTCACCAAGAACACTTTCGGTTACGATCTCCACCCTGAGGTCGAAAAGGCGCTGGACACGGCCCGTGATGCCCTGGTTGATGCCGGGTACACCGTTGACGAGATCGACCCTCCGAACGTTTTTGAATGTGGACGGCTGGGTTATCGCGCATTGATGGGCGAAGTGCTGACCCTGATGAAAGCCGATGTCGAGGCGGCCGGGTCCGAGACCATCCAGCGCATCTTTGCCACTTACTTCCAGGAATTTCCCCCGATCACCGGCCCGGACCTGATCCGGGCACTGGCCCAGCGCAGCCACCATGCGCGGGAATGGTCCCTGTTCATGGAGGACTACCCGCTGGTGCTGTCGCCTTTCCTGCCGCAGCCCTTTTTCAGACCCGACCGCGACACCGAAGGCTCGGAAGGCGTGCACGAAGTGCTGGGCTGCGCAGTCTATTCCTATGCCATGAACTTTCTGGGCCTGCCCGCCGCCTGCGTTCCGGCGCGTTTGGCCGAGTTGCCGAGCGGGCGCCAGCCAATCAATGTTCAGATCGCAGCGCAGCGCTGGCGCGAGGACCTGGCGGTGGACGCCGCCATCGCGATTGAAGCCCGGGTTGGTCGTATGGCTGATCACCTGTGGGCCGATCTGGCAAGCACGGGCTGAAACACCAACCGCCTCCAACTACCCCAAAATAATTGACCCCGGGACTGAGAGCCCGGGGTCCACGTGCTAAAATATGCCCGGATTGTGATGACGAGCGTAGCACCACCCACCCTCGCCAGCGCGAAAACTGCGCAATCATCCGAAAACACCATTTGGTGGCCACTCACTCCCACCGCGGCGTGTTCTCCGGGCAGTATCAGCATAGCTGAGAGGTGGTCAGCTTCCTGTGAACTGCTTCACATAAGTCCGAGAATCTCGGGAATTTATGTAAATTGTTCAATCGTTAGACGCTCTTCCAGGCCATGCCCGGGGTCAAACAGGATCCTGTGACGGATCTTGGGTTCCGACCGAATCTCGACCCAATCGATATCCGGAAAGGATATGGAATCAGCGTCCGCCATCACCGGACGCTTGTCGGCCTCAAGCACGTCAAAGCGCACATGCGCCGTACTGGGCAACAACGCACCGCGCCACCGCCGAGGACGAAAGGCCGCAATGGCCGTCAGCGCCAGAACATCCGACCCAATGGGCAGAATCGGGCCATGTGCCGAATAGTTGTAGGCGGTCGACCCGGCGGGCGTGGACAACAGCGCGCCATCACAGACCAGTTCGGCCAACCGCACGCGGCCATTCACGCTGATCTTCAGGCGCGCGGCTTGCGGACCGGCGCGCAGCAACGAAACCTCGTTAATCGCAAGGGCTTCGTGCACCTGTCCCGATTGGTCCATGGCCTTCATCGTCAAGGGGTTGATGACTTCTTCTTCGGCGGCTCTCAGACGCTCCATCAGATCGGCTTCGTGGAACTCGTTCATCAGAAACCCGATGGTCCCGCGATTCATGCCGTAGACCGGCACATCCAGATGCTGCGTGTTGTGCAGCGTCCGCAACATGAACCCGTCGCCGCCCAGCGCCACGATGACATCCGCATCTCGGGGCGCCGCATTGCCATAGCGTGCCACCAGTTTGTTGCGGGCCGACTGCGCGACATCCACGTCGCTGGCGAGAAAAGCGATTCTCTTGGTCATGTTTTCCGGTTTCCGGTGCTGCGCATTTGGTTCCGAAACAAACATACCTTTCCCCATTAGGCCAGACGTGACGCCGCAGCTGGCCATTTCGTCGCTTTAAAGTCTTTTTCATCCGTACAGTTTCCTATAGGAAATCCGCCAAACCAACCTCAGCCATGCGGAGCGCACATGAACGCCAACCTTCGTGATACCGGTTTCTTCACCCAGTCCCTCGCGGATCGTGACCCTGAACTTTTTGGGGCAATCACCTCCGAACTGGGACGCCAGCGCGACGAGATCGAGCTGATCGCTTCGGAAAACATCGTCAGCGCAGCTGTCATGGAGGCGCAGGGCTCGGTCATGACCAACAAATACGCCGAAGGCTATCCCGGCCGGCGTTACTATGGCGGCTGCCAGTTCGTCGACATCGCCGAGAACCTGGCCATCGACCGCGCCAAGCAACTGTTCGGTTGCGAATTCGCCAACGTGCAGCCGAATTCGGGATCACAAGCCAACCAGGGCGTGTTCCAGGCGCTGATCCAGCCGGGCGACACTATTCTAGGCATGAGCCTGGATGCTGGCGGTCACCTGACCCATGGCGCCAAGCCCAACCAGTCGGGCAAGTGGTTCAACGCGGTTCAGTACGGCGTGCGCAAGCAGGACAACATGCTGGACTACGATCAGGTCGAGGCGCTGGCCAAAGAACACCAGCCCAAGCTGATCATCGCCGGCGGCTCGGCCATTCCGCGCCAGATCGACTTTGCCCGCATGCGCGAGATCGCCGACATGGTGGGGGCTTATCTGCACGTAGACATGGCGCATTTCGCCGGTCTGGTCGCCGCGGGCGAGCATCCCAGCCCCTTCCCGCACGCGCATGTGGCCACCACTACCACGCATAAAACCTTGCGCGGCCCGCGTGGCGGCATGATCCTAACCAATGACGAGACGATCGCCAAAAAAGTGAATTCGGCCATCTTCCCCGGCATTCAGGGCGGCCCACTGATGCATGTGATCGCGGCAAAGGCCGTGGCATTTGGCGAGGCGCTGCAGCCTTCGTTCAAAGATTACATCAAACAGGTCGTCGTCAACGCTCAGGCGTTGTCGGATCAGCTGATCAAGGGCGGCCTGGACACGGTGACCCACGGCACCGACACCCATGTTGTTCTGGTCGACCTGCGCCCCAAGGGCGTCAAGGGCAACGCGACCGAAAAGGCGCTGGGCCGTGCGCACATCACCTGCAACAAGAACGGCGTGCCGTTCGATCCAGAAAAGCCGACCGTGACCAGCGGCATCCGTCTGGGTTCGCCCGCCGGCACGACCCGAGGCTTTGGAGAGCCCGAGTTCCGCCAGATTGCGGACTGGATCATCGAAGTGGTCGATGGGCTGGCCGCCAATGGTGAAGACAACAACGGTGAGGTCGAGGCGCGGGTCAAAGCGCAGGTCGCGGATCTGTGCGCCAAGTTCCCGATCTACCCGAACCTCTGACGCCACAAAGTCAGAAACAACAAAATGGCGCCTTTAGCGGGCGCCATTTTTCTTTAATGTCAGATGCCCTGATCAGATCAGATCGCGCCACCAAAGCACGACCAGAAACAGCGCGGCCAAGGCCAGAATGTTGAAGGCTAGCCCCCCGAGCATGCCCAGAAACCAACCCCAGCGGCGATCCGCCAGATTGATGGCGCGCAGATGCGACTGAACATCCTTCGCCGCCTTTTCCAGGGTCGGCGAGTCCAGGGTCAGCCGGAGCTTGGGATGCTCGACCAACGGCTCGGCACGGGCGAGTTCCATTGCCTGTTTGTAGACCTTGCGCGGCAAGCGACGCTTGGCACGGCGCACCGACTCGGCCAGGGTCTTGCCCTTTGCGCCCAGTTTTTTGCGCAACAGGATTATCGTCTGCGCGATCTGGGTCTGAATTTCTGTTTCCTGAGCCATGCGCCCCTCCTGACGGGGCAATCTAACGGTCTGCGCAGGCGGTCACAATGGGGCTGGTTGTCCGGGGCGCCGGACGGTATCAGAAAGACATGCTGAACACGATCACACATGGCGAACCGACGTCCCGCACACCGCTGTTGATTGCCCATGGGCTATACGGATCGGCCCGAAACTGGGGGGTGATCGCGCGTAGGCTGTCAGATGAACGTCAGGTGGTGGCGGTCGACATGCGCAACCACGCCCACAGCTTCTGGGACGACCGGCACGATTATCCGGCATTGGCGGACGATTTGGCTGAGGTCATCGAAAGCATGGGCGGCGCGGCTGACGTGATCGGGCATTCGATGGGTGGCAAGTCGGCAATGACATTGGCGCTCGAGCATGGCGAAATGGTCCACAGGCTGGTCGTGGCGGACATTGCTCCGGTTCGGTACAGTCACACGCAAATGCCATATATCGAGGCCATGCGCGCCGTGGACATGACACAGGTCGCGCGCCGCTCGGACGTGGAACAGCAACTGGCCGATCTTGGAGTCGAGAAGGCGTTGCAGAGCTTCTTCACTCAGTCGCTCGACGTTCCCGGCAAACGCTGGCGGCTGAACCTGGACGTATTGGCCAAAGAGATGCCGAATATCATGGGTTTTCCGAACTTTACCTCACACTGGGACGGCCCGGCACTGTTTCTCGCCGGTGCGGAGTCGGACTATGTTCAGGCAAGTCACCGCGAAGTCATCAAATCTTTGTTCCCGAACGCCCGTTTCGCCAAGATTCCGGGCGCAGGCCATTGGCTGCACGCCGAAAAACCGCGTGAGTTCGAAGCTGCTGTCCGGACATTTCTGAACGCCGCCTAAGCTCTCTATTGGTACAGGCGCTTGGCGACCAGCCAGGATACGGGCAAAGCCGCGACCGCTCCGACGGCTGCGGCACCCACGATGGCCAGGGTCGAAACCATCCCTGCGGTCAGCACGGCGATAACGGCCGTCCCCGCGAGGGCGGTCGCGATCAGGGAATACAGTAGCGCTGCAAGTCTCATCATTGCCAGGCGTCCTTGTTGATGGCATCTGACGCGCAGATTGCCGAAGCGGAATACAATCGGCTTTGATGCAGATCAGGCTGGGTCCCTACATCCCGGTGTCAACCGGGCCGACATAGTCGCCCCCGCCGTTTACCCAGTCCGAGAACCCACCCAGGTTGTAGACATGCTGATACCCCATGTCCTTGAGCAACTTGCCCGCAAGAGCCGCCCGTCCGCCCGATGCGCAATGCAGAATGATCGGGCGATCCTTCCGCAGCTCGGGGTCATGCGACTGCAGCGCAGGATCGGCACGAAACTCGAGCATACCACGTGAGATATGGTGAGATCCGACGGCGCGACCGGTCTTTTCCAGTTCAGGCGCATCGCGAATATCCAGCAGCAGCGCACCCTGCTGCAATAGCTCCCTGGCTTGCGCGGCGCTGATACGTTGAACATCAGCATTCGCGGCCTCAAGCATCTCTTTAACGGTCAATGGCATTCGTGCGGTCCCTCCCGGATTTTCACGAATGCTAGCACGGGGCCCTTTGAATTTGTAAGCGCTATGGTGGGCGACTATTGCTCGCGAAAGGCCCGAGACATGCTGTCGACGATCGGCTTGGCGATATAGGCGGCAAAGGTGCGTTCCTCGGTCTGGATCATGATCTCGGCTGGCATGCCGGGGGTCGGAATGAACCCCCGTACCCGGTCCATCTCGTCAGGCTCCAACGACACCCGGGCCAGATAGACCTCTTGAGGTATTCCGCTGGCTTCTTCCAGAACCGCGTCCGCCGAGACGTAAAAGACTTCGCCCGTCAGAACCGGTGTCGTGCGCTGATTCAAAGCCACCAACCGAACGGTCGCGGTCTGGCCGGTCACAACGCTGTCGATATCGGTGCGCGGGATCTGGGCCTCGATGATCAGCGGGGCATCAGCTGGCAGGATTTCGGCAATCGGCTTGCCGGTCTCGATGACGCCGCCCGGCGTGTAATAGTGCAATCGCACAACCGTGCCATCAACCGGGGCACGGACTACCGCGCGGGCAAGAACACTGCTGGCCTGGCGCGATTTTTCCCGCACGCTTTCCAGATCCGCCTCGATTACACCCAGTTCGTCCAGCGCTGCTTCGCGATAGGCGGACCGGGTCCGGGCGATCTGCTCTTCGTATTTCAGCAGCATCTGGCTGGTTTCCGAAGCCTCGGCCGCCAGTCGGGCCAATTGCCCGTCCGCTTCGGCCTGGACTCGCCGGATGGTGTTCAACTCACCCTTTCGGACAAGACCTTTTTCGAACAACGCGTTCTTGGTTTCGTATTCTTCCTGAAGGATCGCCTTGCGGCGCTCCATGCTTTCCAATTGCGCCTCGAAGCCGCTGGCCCTGATCTTCAGCGCTTCGATATTGCGTTCGAGAAGGGCAATGTCATTCAGCAGAGTCTTGCGCGAGACTTCGAAACTGAGCCGCTGGTTGTCGAGAATGGTCATCACTTCAACGTCGTCGGATGCCTCGATCAGGGCGGGTGAAAACTCCAAAGTGTCCTTTTCGGCGTATTCGGCCAGCAAGCGCTCGACCATCGCCCGAAGGCGGATCTTGCGGATGAACAATTCACGCTCATTTGCCTCGGCCGAGGTCTGGTCGAGTGTCATCAAGACCTGCCCCTCCTGCACGGTCTGGCCTTCGGTGACCAGGATCTGTTCGATGATCCCTCCTTCAAGATGCTGAACGATCTTGTTGCGCCCGGTGGCCACAAAGCTGCCTTGCGCAATTACTGCGGCCGCGAGCGGCGCCTGAAACGACCACAGGCCGAACCCGCCGAAACAGGCGACCAGCAGCACGGTGCCCACGACTATGAACTTGGTTATCGATCTCGGAACCTCGGCGTACCAAATGGCGGGATCGTCTACTTGTACCAACTCGTTCATCCTTAACCCCCGTCTACCCTTTCAACTCGGGCTGCTGGCGCGGCCCGTTCAGTTGCTGCAGCACCTGCTCACGCTGACCGAACAGGGCGACCCGCCCGTCCGTCAGCAGCATGATCTTGTCCACCACGTTCAAGAGCGTCGGTTTTTGGGTGATCACGACCACGGTAATCTTGTTTTCCCTCGCCTGCTCGATTGCCCGGGCCAGCGCCTTGTCGCCCGCGACATCCAGGTTCGAGTTCGGCTCGTCCAGAACCACCATCCGCGGATTGCCAAAGAAGGCGCGCGCCAGCGCGATCCGCTGTTTCTGACCGCCAGACAGGGGCGAGCCATCGGCAGCGACCACGGTCTCATACCCCTGTGGCAAGGTGGCGATCATGTTGTGCACGTCGGCCAGAACTGCAGCATCATGAATTTGCTCATCGGTGGCATCGGCGCGCATTCGGCCGATATTGTCCTTGATCGTGCCCGGAAACAGCTGAACGTCCTGCGGCAGGTACCCGATGCTTTCGCCGAACTGGCGCGGATCCCAGTTTCGGATATCCATCAGGTCGAGCCGCACGCTGCCCGAGGTCGGCAGAATCGATCCTACCAGCGTTTTGCCCAGCGTGGTCTTGCCCGCGCCCGAGTTGCCGATGATCGCCAGCGTCTCGCCCGGGTTGAGCGAAAAACTGATGCCGTTGAGAACCACGCGTTTGGTACCCCCGGGTACAAACAGAAGGCGTTCAACATCCACTCGTCCCTCGGGGCGGGGCAAGCGCAGCTTCTCATACTGAAGCGCCGAATTGGACAGCAATGCCTTGATGCGGCTGTAGGCACCGCGGGTCAGCAGGAATGTATTCCAGCCCTCGATTGACCCTTCGATTGGCGCAAAAGCCCGCCCAGCGATGATCGAGGCCGCGATCACCATGCCGCCCGTGATTTCGCCTTGCAGGGCCAGATAGGCTCCCCATCCCAGAATGCCGACCTGCGTCAGCAGGCGCACGGTGCGTGAGATCGCCGCGAACACCACGTTTCTGTCTTGCGCCCGGACCTGCCAGGTCAGGGAGTTGGCGGTGTCGCGTCCCCAGATCCGAACCGCCTCGGGGATCATAGCTAGTGCGTTGATGATCTGGCTGTTCCGCGACATCGAATCCAGATGCTGGTTGGCTAGAGACTGGGCCATGTTGGCCTCGGCAAACGGTTTGGCCGTCATCCGCTGGTTGATCAGCGCGATAACCATCAGGATCACGGCCGTCACCACCACGATCATGCCCAACTCTGGGTGAACCAGAAAAATCATAAGGATGAACAACGGCGCAAAAGGAACATCCAAAAAGGAGAGAAGGGTGCTTGAAACGAGAAAGCCGCGGATTTGCTGCAGATCACCCAGCGTCTGATACTCGCGTCCCGTCCCGTGCAACGAGGCATGCGCTGCGGCACTGAGGGTCGGAGCACCCAGTCGCGCCGCCACTTCGACCCCGGTGCGCATCAACATGAAGCGCCGCACCGCATCGAAAGCCGATTGAAAGATGATTGCCCCGGCCACGATCGCGGTCAGCATGATCAGCGTGTCCAGCGAGCGGCTGGTCAGCACCCGGTCACTGATCTGGAACAGGTAGATCGGGATCGCCAGGATCAACAGATTGGTCGCGCAGGTCAGTACCAGAACAAAGGCAAGGTTTCGCCATATCGCTCGCATCGAGGTCCGAAGGGTGCGTTGAAAGTCTTCGGGCGGCGTGCGCTTGTGAAAAGTTTGGGGTGGCCCTTTGCCGCCGCCATCGCCTGAACCAGTGCGCAGCAGCGGCTTGTTCGCTTCGGCCTCGATAGTGGTGCCCATGCGATCCGTCCCACCCGACCGGGACGAGGGGGTCATGCGCGCGGTCGGGCTTTCGACGGTTTGCGGTTCCGAGTCCTCGGCATTGGCCACCCCTTCGCCGTCACCCGCACGCCCTTCCACAGCGACGGTCTCCGGCGTTTCGCGCCGTCGGGGAGAGGCGGCGCTGAATGTTGTTTCTAGTGTGTTGTCGTCTGTTATTTTCTGATCGGTTTCGTCCCGGGCTTCCGGTGCCGGCGCCGCTGCATTGCGAGCAACCTCTTGCTCCTTCTGCGCCGTGGCCGGGCCCTCCTGCGCTGCCTTGTTCTGGCTCTGCTCGGTCACGGGCACGCGCATCTCCTTGGTCAGCCTTAGCCGTGCGGTCAGCCGTTCCGTTGCAAATGACGAGCCAGACACCATGTCGCTGGGTCGCAAAGTCAGAGGCTGTCCGCTTCCCGACCGGTCCAGCGGGCTGGCATATCGGGTGCGGCGCGACGAAAAAACGATCGACATAAACAAACCTTCCGGTCACTCGTAAAAAAGGGAAAATCAGGTCAGGATGGATTGCATTCCTACATTGGCGTCCAAGTCTTCGGGGGTTAGTGCAGGAGCGGTCGGGCCGCTCACTGCTTGCCCGGCGGTCATTGCCTCCTCCATCAGGATTGCGATGGCTTCATTGGCAAATTCCTGGCCGATCTCATTCTCGGGCAAGTCGATGAGACTGGCCTGGTGCAGCAAAAGCTCGGAATATGCGCCCTGCCCGCCCATGACAACGGAGTCCACGCCCAGCTTGTTGATGTTGGCCGCATTCAGCATCGCGTTGCTGCCGGCCACGACTTCGGTACTGGCCCCATGCGGACCGGACAGGAAAATGTCATCCTGATCGGCGAGCATGGTGACCTGCTCAAGAATATTCACCTGCAGCAGGTTTCCGTCGATCTTCAGAACGCGCATCTGCTCCATACCCGCGAACATCGGATCGTTCAGCAATGCGTCCTCGAGCGCCGCCATGGTCATTTCATTCAGAGTCATGGCCTCGGCCATGTTCTCCTCAAGCGCCTCCTGCAGGTCCAGGCCGTTGGTCATCACCGAGGCCTGGTTCATCAGCAGGTTTTCGTTCGCACCTCCGGCAGGTCCGGCTAGGCCGCCTGACACCAGGTCGTCATCCATCAGGACAAGCGTCTGGAACAACATGTCGACCGAGATCATGTCGCCGCCGATCATTATCAGGTCATAATAGTTGCCGAGTTGAACAATATCAGCCACGTTGACCATCTGGTTGCCACCCATCGCATACATGGTCGAAGACGCGGAAATCTCGGTCTGGATATGGTCGATATCGGTGGCGTTGATGACCTGCTTGAGGAAGTTGGTAACCACCAGATCGCCATGGATCCAATCGACGGTCAAAAAGGACGGCTGCCCGGCCCCACCAGCGACGGCCGAGGTTCCGGCAAGCCACGGCGCAGGATTCGCCTCTGTTTCAATCTGGGCGGATTGGACGACGTTGGTGCCCGCGCCGCTGCCGGTGTTTCCGACATCAACATCTGATACCAGCGCGACCTGGCTGATCATCGTCAGGCTGATCGCTTGTCCACCCACGGCGATGAAGGGGGCATCCACCCAACCGACGTTCAGCGCGACTTCGTTGATCGCAAGATTGCCGCCGGTGACAACGGTATGACCCTCGTGTGACTCCGGCCCCTCGGACTGGTTCCACTCGGCCGGATAGGACTGTGACACCAGATTTTCCTCAGCCTCCTCGGGCTGGTGGTAGGCCGGCAGAAGATCGCTCCAGACCGGAGCCTCCGACACGTGTTGACCGTTGACGATGATGCCTTCCGCGTCTTCACCTTGGAATTGGTGAACCGTGACACCTTGGACCGATCCGTTCATCGGTGTCGTTATCTGTTCGACCAGCGTATCCAGGTATTCTGGCGTCATGTAGTCCGGTATCGCCAGTGAAGGCACCGCCATCGCATGAAGCGAGTGCGCCACGTCCAACGCGGCTTCGGCCTGCGCTGTCAGCATCGCCGCATCGCGGAAGTCGCCCGCGCCCACGGTATCATTGTCGCGCAGGACCAATGTCTGGAATGTGTAAGTGACGGCAGACCCTATCAGGTCGCTGACGACCTGAGGCTGCAACATCAAGAATTGCGGCCCGACCGAGATGGGCAATTCGGACTGCGGAACGAATCCGCCCGGAGCCAACGGGTCACCGATCTGGATGTTCGACTCGAGCATTGGGCCGGCTGGTGGCAGCGGCAACTGCGGGTCCGCGGGCGGTTCGGGGAAACGGTAGGGAAGCGGGTCGTAGTCCTTGGGCTTCAGATCCAGATCGGCCTTGACGACAATCCTGATCGGATCCTCCAAGCCTTCAACTTCGGCCAGCCGGCGGAGCGCCGTAAACTCCTCGTATTGCTGCCGCAGGATGGCCTGTTCCATCGTGAGCTGAAAAGTACCGATAAAATGCGCGATCGTTTCCGTAATGCTGTCAAGTGACATCTGGACTATCCCTGTCACCCTTTCCGGCAGAAAATTTCCGGGTCTGGGTTAAGTTGGACCGAGGCCATGAAACACGGCCCCGGTGTTTTCATCAAAGACCGGAGGCCGAAATCGCGGCCTCCGGGGTCAGGCATTATGCCTCGGTGTCGTCGCTCGCGTAGGTCGAACTCATCGAACCGCCAACCATCGTGGTATCGACCGAGTTGCCAAGCACGTTGGCGCCCATGACGATTGTCTGGTTGAAGGCCGAGGTATCGACCACTGCTGCTGCCGACGCGTAGGATTCACCAGTGACGATACCGTCGCCACCATTGTTGGAACCCCAGGTGCCGCCATTGCCGCCGGCTCCGCCGTCACCCGAATAAGCGCCGGCCGCGCTGCCACCGGTGACTGCGCCACCCGTGGTATCGCCGGACATGGCGCTACCCATGGCGTAGCCGCTGGTACCGCCATTGGCCGCAGACGCACCGCCTGCACCACCGGCTCCCGAGCTGGCCGCGCCAGTCGCGCTGCCGGATCCGGTCGAGGTGGCATCGTTGTCGGTGTAGGACGCGCCGCCGTATCCCGCTATGGCTTCGGCCAGGCTGTCGGCGGAACCGTTTGTGTCAGCGTCAGCAAAGACTTCTGCCGCACCACCGGTACCGGCCGTGTTGACCGCATCCGCAGAACCCGCACCGTTACCGGACGAGGTGGACGTTGGCGTCGTGGTCCCACCGGCTCCGCCAGCGCCTTCTGCACTGGACGAACCCGAACCGGTTCCGTTTGCCGCGCCATTGGCCGCGTTCGAACCGCCGGCTCCGCCGGTTCCGGTCGACGTTTGCGGGTTGCTGGCCGCACCGTTCACGTCACCAGGCGACTGGCTGATATTCGGGCCGCTTGCGGCCAGATCGCCGACGCCCTGTGCGCCAGAGTTGGCTGCCGAGCTGCCGCCCGTGCCCGCTCCGCCGGACCCTGCGCCACCGGTTCCGGCACCGCCGGTTCCTGCGCCGCCGGTTCCAGCACCACCGGTGCCCGCTCCGCCGGTACCCGGGTTGTTGCCCGTGGTTCCGCCGCCGCCGGTCGCGGCGTCGGTATCAGCCGCATTCAAGGCCGGACCACCATCCGCGATTTCCTGGTTCAGCGCTGCAATGGCTGCTTCGACCATGGCCGAGAATCCGCCGGATCCCTCGCCACCAGAGCCTTCGCCACCAGCACCTTCACCACCCGAGCCCGAGCCGCCGGAACCCGTGCCACCGGAACCAGGCCCGCCGGTGCCATTCGCGCCACTTTGCGCGCCGCTGCCGGCCATGCCCGCACCCGTATTGCTTCCGGCTGTCGCTTCATTCGCTTCGGTCGTACCGGTGCTGTTGTTCGATGCAGAACCCGAGTTCGATGACTCGCCGTTGCCGCCATTGGCGCCGTTCGCACCCGACTCGTTTCCGGCCAGGCCAAGGCCCGCGCCGATCGAACCGGTCGCGTTTTCACCACCGTTGGCATTGCCTTCCGAGTTGGCGCCGGACAGTCCCAGACCAAGGCCAAGACCGATCGAGCCGGCATTACCGCCTTCACCGCCAGTTCCCTGGCCGTTGGCATTCGAACTGCCGGTGTTGTTGGCGCTGGAGGTACTGTTGGCGTTGCCGCCATTGCCAGCCGTGCTTTCGCCACTGGCTTCGGCACCCGACAGACCAAGACCCAGGCTCGTGTTGTTGGCACCGCCCGAGGCCGCACCGTTACCGCCTTGCGAAGCCGCGCCGGCATTGCCGGTGTGGCCGCCCAGCGCGAATGCGTGGCTGCCATTGGTCTCGCCGCTTGCGGCACCGCCGTAGCTGGTTCCGCCGGAACCCGAGTTACCGCCGCCGGAGGATGAACCGATGCCTTCTTCGGCATAGGCCGAACCGCCCGTCGCGCTGCCGTTCTGATAGAACGAGCCGTCATTCGACAGGCTGGGCGAATCCAGCGTGTCATCGTCACTCAGGTTGGCCAACTGGTTGTTGATCGACGACATGTCATTGCCGTCACCGCCCATCGAGATGGTCAGGTTCAGATCATCGCCGGGATCATAGTTCACGTCGTTCCCGGCCGTGATGACATCACCGATGGATGCCGAGTCACCGATATCCAGATCGACCTGGTCATCGTCGCGCGGGATCCACTCGCCTTCACCGAAATCGATGTTGATCGAGTTCGAGATACTGTTGCTGTCATCGCCGCCATTGACGTTCGATTGCTGCTGACCTTGCTGCTGGCCCTGCTGCTGCGCCTGACCCTGATCCTGACCCTGGCCCTGCTCGTTCGCAACTTCAGTCGCCTGAGCCTGAGCCTGGTTCTGTTCGTCTTCGTTGTTTGCAGCGTTTTGAACTTCCTGACCCTGCTGCTGTTGCTGTGCGGTCAGTTCGGCCTCGATATTTGCTTCTTCAACGGGGATTTCCACCGAGATCGGAGCTTCGAGATTTTCAACATTAACTTCGTCAACGGTCGTGACATTGGTATTGTTCACATTGCGTCGCATAACAATCTTCCATTTTTGAAGCGCCTGACCGCCATTCATCTACAAAGCGATATTCGGCGCGGTTGAAAAATATTATTGAGCATCCATTCGCGAAACTGCGCATGTCTGCGGCCTTGTCTTTCGAATGATGTGTTGTCACCCCCCTTTCTCGGCCAAGCCGATTCCGTGACTGCTCAAAATCACGCGAAAATACGCGGGCCGCAGACACGCCAGGTACAAGTACACTTCGCAAATTGAAGCACGACACAGGGTACAGATGCTGTTAGGTCTGCCTAGCTGGCAGAAAGTATTAACATCACTAAAGCGATGATTTGCTTACCGTATTACTCGAACACGCGTTTCAGGGTCGAGTTCGAAGCCGAATTGGCCTGCCACAAAAGCCGGAAAAATTTAGTTTTTTGAATCCCGATATTTAAGCGGCCTGACCGTCAAACGACCTTAATCGAAAGTTCTAAAACCCGGTGATTCCCAAAGCCGTACAGTTGTCGAAAACTGAACTTTCTGGTATGCTCAACACAGATTTCAGATTGTTTTTATTCAGTTTCACCTCGGCCAATAACGGCCAATTCAGGACGTAATCCGGGGTATTTAGGGGGGCACAAGAATGAGCATTTCCGAATTAAGTAACAGTTCCTGCACGATCGACGAAAACGAAGATTTTATGATTGTTTTTATTGGGAAAGAGCTCTTCTACTCCAACCAAACCCTGCGAAGCGTTCAGCACGAATTCGGTGTGGCAGCCCATCGGTTTGAATCTCTCGCGGCATTCTTGTCCCAAGCCAGCAATGCTGAGGGTTCCGGCAAGATTGTTGTCGTGGATCAGATCATGATGGAGGATCTGCTGGCCCGTCCCTCCGATTATGTCCGATCGTCCATGCCGGGATGCCTTGCCTTCGCATACCGCAAAGAGGACGCAGCCCGGTTCGTTTTCGAGCGATGGGACCGATCCCGGTACGGATCAATCGGGTTTCTTCCGATGAACGTCGCCCCGGACGCATGGCGCGCGATCCTGCGGCTGCTGATGCATGAAGAGTTGTACCTGCCGGGATTTGTGGCCAATTGCGTTGCATCGAAGCCGTGCGCGACAGGTGCGACTACGGCCCGAGAAACTCCGAAATCCCCTGCGGCTGGCCCTCTGTTGTCAAAACTGACCCGGCGCGAGAAGCAGGTTCTGCAACTTGTCTCCGAAGGCAAAAGCAACAAGGCGATCGCTGCCCAGTTGGGTATCACCGAACACACGGTCAAGCTGCACATGCACAACGTGTCGGGCAAGATCGGTGTCAGCAACAGAACGGCAGCGGCGCATTTCTTCTTTGAGGCGGCGGCGCAGGACGCGCACCGAACCTCGGTTGACTGACGACTTCGAAGCCAGGTTCGATCGGTTGATCCTTTTGGTCGGCCGCCTGAACTATGTCTGGACGAACACCGAAAGCCTGCTGATTCATCTGATTGCCGGCCTCTCGGGGACCAGCAAAGACGTAGCCGTCATCATTTTCCTGACCCTGAACACAACCCGCGCCCGAATTGATCTGGTCGAGCGTCTGGCAAAGATGGACGGAAGGCCGGCCTCGGTTCGTGATCCGATCCTAGAGCACACGCAGCGGCTCAGCCGTCTGTCTGGCATCCGCAACAAGTTCAACCACTGCATCTATTCCTTCGACCAGGAAACCGGGAACCCCAAAACGATCCTGATGCGCATTGCCGATCGAAAAACCGACATCAAGCTGGGACGCGAAGATACGGTCGACGAACAGGCGATGCAGGAAATCGAGGATGTCGTCGCGCAGCTGTCGGCGGCGAACCAGGACATCTGGCGGCTGATCTCCAAGCTGGGTTATCCGGTCTGACGATCGCCCTCGGCCAAGTCGACCAGTGTGTTTGGTGCGGGCGGTGGGACTCGAACCCACACGGCGCTAGGGCCTTCGGATTTTAAGTCCGATATGTCTACCATTCCATCACGCCCGCATCCGGCCGGTCTGATGCACCGGCGCTGGATCACGTGCCGAACACTTACACGCACCCATACCGATTGCAAAGACCGCAAGCGGTCAATTCGCCAGCCAGATCAACGCCGTTTGGTTCAGGGCAGGTAGCCACTTTTCCCAGGGAACAGGAAGTGTGCATTTCTCGCATTTCACCCCTATGCCTTGACAGATTGACTGCATTTCTATGACGTCTGCCGGATCGTTGAGGGAGGCCGCGATGAAGTCCGTCACCAACCCGTATCGAGGCGAAGGCAAACTGTTTTCACAGGCCCCCTTCCCTTCAACCAATTCCAGCCGGTTGGCGCAGCTTTTGTCGCTGTGCCCTGCCTCCGGCGTGACACCACTGGCCGAAGCGCAGGGTTTGGCGCCCGTTTCCCGCCTTTGGATCAAAGATGAACGGACGCGGATGAATCTCGGGTCGTTCAAGGCATTGGGCGCGGCCTATGTCATCGCCTACCAAGCGAGCGAAGCCACCGAGACACCCGACAACACATCCCTTGCTGGCCGTTCTTATGTAACGGCCAGCGCCGGGAACCACGGCCTAAGCATGGCTGCGGGTGCGCGCGTTTTTGGTGCGAATGCCGTAGTGTTCATTTCTGAAACCGTGCCCGAGAGCTTTGCTCAGCGCCTTTCGGCGCAAGGTGCGCGAGTGGTGCGCGAAGGCGTCGATTACGCCGCAAGCATGAGCGCCGCAAGCCGCGCGGCGAACGACAACGACTGGACGCTTCTGTCAGACAGCTCTTGGGAAGGGTATTATGACCTGCCCCATCTCTTGATGGAGGGGTACGTTCAAATGGCTGTCGAGGCGGTTGATCAGTGTCCCGAACCTCCGACATTGATCCTGCTGCAGGCCGGAGTGGGAGGCATGGCGGGCGCCGTTGCCGCATGTTTCCGAAAGGCTTGGGGAGACGACCCCAAGATCATCGTGGTCGAACCGGCCGCAGCCCCGGCGCTGATGGCCAGCATCCAAGCCGGCGCGCCGGTTTTTGCAGACGGTCCGGACAGCATCATGGGACGGCTGGATTGCAAGGAGCCATCGCTGATTGCACTGAATGGACTGGCGCGGGATGCCGATCAGTTTCTGACGCTGGAGGATGACACCGTGGCCGCTCAGCTTCCGGTCATGGCAGAGGCCGGGTTCGAAACGACTGCGTCAGGCGGCGCCGGACTGGCCGCCGTTCTGGATGCCGATAGCCGCAACTTGCTCAATATCGGACCACAGGACCGCGTTTTGTGCATCGTGACCGAGCAAGCCTCGTGAGAGGGTTCGAACAAGCCGAGTTCGCGGACAGAACTGCGCGTGCACAGGATCTCATGCAAGAGCATGGCCTGGACGCCCTGCTGCTGACGACCGAGCCCGACGTCCGGTATTTCAGCGGCTTTCTGACCCGGTTCTGGGAAAGCCCGACGCGCCCCTGGTTCCTTGTCGTTCCTGCGACCGGCAAACCTGTCGCGGTGATCCCGTCGATTGGCGCGGCCTTGATGGCGCAGACCTGGATCGAAGACATCCGCACCTGGTCCGCCCCGGATCTGGCAGACGACGGAGTATCGTTGCTGGCCGAAACCCTGCGCGAACTTGTTCCGGACGGCGGCTTGATCGGATGTCCCGATGGGCATGAAACGCACTTGCGGATGCCGCTTGCAGATTTCGGGCGTCTGAAATCCGAAATCGACCGCCGCAGGATCACCGGCGACCTTGGCATTCTGCGCGACCTGCGCATGGTCAAATCTCAAGCCGAAATCAAAAAGATCGAAACCGCCTGCCTGATCGCGGGACAGGCTTTTGAGCGGGTTCCTGAGATTGCATCGGCCGGTGTTCCTCTGGATCAGGTCTTTCGACGGTTCCAGATGTTGTGTCTCAACGCAGGCGCCGATTGGGTGCCTTATCTTGCCGGCGCGGCCGACCAAGGCGGATATGGCGACGTAATCTCACCGGCAACCCAACGACCGTTGAAGCCGGGCGACGTGCTTATGTTGGATACCGGGCTGGTCTGGGATGGGTATTTTTGCGATTTCGACCGCAACTGGTCCGTCGGCCCGGCCAGTCCCGCCGTGCGCGCGGCGCACTACGCGCTGATCGATGCGACCGAGGCGGCGTTCGAGCAGGCCAGACCGGGCGCGACGGCCTCGGACCTGTATCACACGATGAGCTCGGTCCTGTCCCGTGGCGGCGGCGGGACCGAAGCCGGGCGCCTGGGCCACGGATTGGGCATGTCATTGACCGAGTGGCCTTCGCTCATCCCAACGGATCAAACGGTTCTGAAACCCGGAATGGTGTTGACGCTGGAGCCAGGTATTGAGGTCGGTGGCAAAATACTTGTCCACGAGGAAAATGTGCTGGTCACCGAAAGCGCACCGCGGTTCCTGAGCCCCAAGGCACGACGGGAGATTCCCGAGCTATGACAACACTGCCATTTTCTCTGGACACGGATGACCCGGGTATATCTCCGCTTGGCCTGATCGTTCTGCAGACAGACGAGACGATCGAAGGCGATTTCCGCAGGCTTTTTGCCGGCGACCCTTCACCCATTTATGTCTCGCGCATAACCAGCGACCCGCAGGTCACGACCAAGACGTTGACCCGCATGAAGCATGCGCTTCCAGCGGCGGCAGATTTACTGCCCAAGGCGCGCCCCTTCCGGGCTGTGGGTTACGCCTGCACCTCGGCAAGCTCGGTCATCGGATCGGAAAAGGTCGAAGAACTGGTAAAGCAGACTTGTGACGTGCAAACGGTAACCAACCCTCTGCGCGCCGCGGTTGCTCAGGCGCGCGAATTGGGTGTGTCACGCTTTGCACTGCTGTCCCCTTATGAGGAGCAGGTCAACACGGCGCTTCGCGCGGCCTTCGCCGATCAAGGGATCCTCATGGATGTGTTCGGCACCTTTGGGATTTCCGAAGAAGCAAAGGTCGTCCGGATATCAACGCAATCCATCGTTGACGCCGCGGTGAGGCTGGGTTCGGACAGAGCGGTCGAAGCTGTTTTTCTCAGCTGCACCAACCTTCGCACGTTGGACGCCATCCCGCGGATCCATGAACAGATTGGCAAACCGGTCTTGTCCAGCAATCAGACCCTTGCGTGGCACATGCGGCGCCTCAACACTGCGCAAAATCCTTGAATCCCACCCAATGAGGATTGGTTTTTGTCATTGAGTCTTGCCAGCCGGACATTGCTGCGTCTTTAATGTGCTCAGGGATCAATGAAATCCGGACCAACCGGATCAAGAATTGACGCAACAGGGGGTCTTGTGACCGGCACTTCTAGCGACGCCGCGTTTGTCGAATTTCAACGCGTTCAAAAATCGTATGACGGCGAAAATCTTGTCGTCAAAGACCTTAACCTCGCGATGCCAAAGGGCGAGTTTCTGACAATGTTGGGCCCATCGGGATCTGGCAAGACCACTTGCCTGATGATGCTGGCCGGGTTCGAAACTGCGACGCATGGCGAAATTCTGTTGGATGGGCGACCGATCAACAACATTCCGCCGCACAAGCGTGGCATCGGGATGGTGTTTCAGAACTATGCCCTGTTCCCGCACATGACTGTGGCCGAGAACCTCGCCTTTCCGCTGGAAGTCCGAAAAATCGGCAAGTCCGAGCGCGAAGAAAAGGTCCAGCGCGCCCTCGACATGGTGCAGATGGGTGCCTTCGGCAGCCGCAGACCCGCTCAGCTGTCAGGCGGACAACAACAGCGTATCGCCTTGGCCCGCGCGCTGGTCTTCGAACCCGAATTGGTTCTGATGGACGAACCGTTGGGCGCATTGGACAAACAGCTGCGCGAGCACATGCAGTTTGAAATCACGCGTCTGGCCCATGAATTGGGGATCACGACCGTCTATGTGACCCACGACCAGACCGAAGCGCTGACCATGTCGGATCGCGTAGCGGTCTTTGACGATGGGCGGATCCAGCAGCTTGCACCGCCGGACCAGCTTTATGAAGAACCGGAGAACAGTTTCGTTGCGCAGTTCATCGGTGAGAACAACACGCTGGAAGGCGTTCTGAAATCCGTCGATGGCGGGAAATGCGTCGTAACGCTGGACGATGGGTCCGAGATCGACGCGGTTCCGATCAACGTGAGCCAACCGGGGGAACGGACCAAGGTCTCGATCCGGCCCGAGCGCGTGGAATTCAACAAGGATCGCCTCAGCCCCGAAGCGCATACGCTCAAGGCTGTGGTCAAGGAATTCATCTACATGGGCGATGTATTCAGGTTCCGCATGTCGGTGGCCGGCAATGATGAATTCATCGTCAAGACCCGGAATGCCCCTGACGCCGTCAGGCTGACACCGGGTCAGGAGATCGAGATCGGATGGCTGGCGCAGGATTGCCGCGCTCTGGACGCCTAGGCGCGCCCGGCTTCGCAATCCGCCCCCAAGCCGAAAGAACCGACCGACGAAAACCCGTGCGTTGGTCGACAAATCATAAAACGGGAAAAACTGGGAGCTACATATGAAACGTACCACCACAATGCTGACAGCTGTTGCTCTGGCAACTGCAGCAGGCGGAGTTTCCGCCGAAGAAATGACGATCGTGTCCTGGGGCGGCGCCTATTCCAAGTCGCAGCTCAAGGCCTATCACGAGCCCTATTCGGAAAAGACCGGCGTCACCATCCTGAACGATGACAGCTCGGCCGAGGCCGTGGCCAAATTGCGCGCCATGAACGAGGCGGGCAACATCACATGGGATGTGGTCGACGTGGTTGCCGCGGACGCGATCCGTCTGTGTGACGAAGGTCTGGCAATGGAAATCGACCCGGACACCCAGCTGGCGCCTGCGCCGGACGGCACCCCGGCTTCGGAAGACTTCGGCGATCTGCTGGTCAGCGAATGCTTCATCCCTCAGATCGTGTATTCGACCACCTTTGGGTATCGGACCGACATGGTCGGGGACAACCCGCCGACCGACATCTGCGCGGTCTTCGACCTGGAGACCTATCCCGGCAAGCGGTCGCTGGAAAAGCGCCCGATCAACAACATGGAATGGGCCCTGCTGTGCGACGGCGTCTCGAAGGACGAAGTGTATGACGTTCTGGCAACCGACGAAGGCCAGGACCGTGCTCTGAAGAAGCTGGACACCATCAAGGACAGCGTCGTCTGGTGGTCCGCCGGCGCCGATACGCCCCAGCTGCTGGCTGACGGCGAAGTCGTCATGGGCTCGACCTACAATGGCCGCCTGTTCAGCGTCATCGAAGAGCAGAAGCAGCCCGTCGCCATGCTGTGGGACGCGCAGGTCTTCGATCTGGACGGCTGGATCATTCCCGCCGGTCTGAGCGAAGAGCGCAAGCAACGCGCGCTGGACTACATCATGTTCGCGACCGACACCCAGCGCCTGGCGGATCAGGCCAAGTACATCTCGTACGGCCCGGCTCGCGCTTCGTCTGCTCCGCTGGTCGGCAAGCATGCCGAACTGGGAATCGACATGGCTCCGCACATGCCGACCGATCCGGAAAACGCCAAGAACACGTTCCTCTACAACTACGAGTTCTGGGCTGACTACCGCGATGACATCGACGCCAAATTCCAGGCGTGGTTGGCGCAATAAGCGCTTGAATCTCTGAAGAAACGTCAGGTGGCGGTGCGCCGCCATCTGACCCGGGCACAACCAAGAGGCACTGATGACTGACGCAAGCCAAACCGCAGGACCCATGCTGGCAGCGGACGGAACGCCGCTCAAGCAATCGCTGGCGCGTTCATTGCGACGTCAGAAACTGCGCGCGCTTATGCTGATCGCGCCTTTGCTTCTGTTCGTGCTGTTTTCCTTCCTCGTACCGATTGCATCGATGCTGTTTCGGTCAGTCGAAAACGGAATTGTCTCGGAAACCCTGCCCCTGACGGTCGAAGCGCTGGACAACTGGGATGAAACCAGCGGCGAATTGCCGGGCGAGGACGTCTATGATGCCTTCGTTCGTGACATGGTGGTCGCGATCGAAAACAAGGAACACACCCGGCTTGGCACGCGTCTGAACTACGAAGAAACCGGCATGTCTTCGCTGTTCCGCCAGTCAGGCCG
>NZ_JBXWSK010000032.1:0-36187 GCF_059613385.1 Ruegeria sp. BHSA162 | reverse complement strand
GCGGTGCCCAAATGCAACTTATTCCCAATCGCCAGCAGACGAACGCCACGTCTTAGCGTCCGCATCCCAAACACTGGCGGTGACGCAAGGCGTTGGGTTTATTCCGTCGCAATTGGATCCATGAATATCCGCAACAACAACGCGTTGACGCCCAAAATCAACGACTGTCCAGCCTTGGTTGAGCAAGGAGTGCACCTCTTCGCTTACCCAAAAGTGCGACATGCAACCGCCAGTTCCGCAAAAAAGAGATGCGGCGCTGGAACACGCGAAACCAGATTCATTCAGAACCCAGTCGCGTTGTAGATCTCCGTCGAGATCTACCCTCTCAACCGCACCCCAATCTAAGTCAAACTGACCGTCGTTGAACTCCGCGCAGGCCTGTGCCGCCAGATCAACCTTCGCCTGCAAACCGGGCGGAAGTTGCGATACATCAGCCGCGACAACTGGTGAGGTCCAAACCAGGCCCGAAGCAAGCATAACCCCGGCGACCAAACATTTCATATGACGCGCTATTTGGGAAGCTGGTTGGAAGGAGGTATCAATTGCACTGATCATACGTGTAGTCCCCATATTCCAGCCAGTTTGCCGAGCCTTCGCTAAAAATCAGAAACTCGGACCTGTCCTCCCCAAGCAGGGCGACGACAAATCCGGCGGGCGGCTCATAGTTTCCGAAGTAACTGTAGGCCGTCATGGCTCTGATCGACTCGCCGTTGACCGTTACTCGCGCGTCCCACTCCCCCTCTGGATTGTCCAGAATTAGGTATTCGATTTGGCGTTTTATCGCTCCGCCACCACAATAGACAATGCCTTCGGGTGCTTCGTAGGAGGCCCCTTGGCTAGCACCTGAATCGCAGGCGGAACGAAGGGACCGAATTGCCGTGCCGGAACCCTTCAAGTCAAAGATTCCGTAGCTGACATCTTGATCAATCATCGACAGATTAACCGATGCATTGGCCGCAAGCTGGTCCAGTACAAAATCATAGTCCTGTTGACTATTGAAACCGACCTCGACTGGATAGTTGTCGACGATCTGCAGGGCAGCGTTTTCTGCGCCGACCTGAAATGCTCCAACTTCGGTGGTGCCGTTCTTCAAGAAACGAATGGAGAGCCCCTGCTTTTCCACGATGTCCTGGCTATCCTCATATCCAGCCGGAGCAAAGCGGATACGATTACACTGAAGTTCCAGCGTCATGTTTCCGGTCTGAATAAAAGCATTGGGGTTAGGCCCGGAGTTGAACGACCACTCCGCTGATGCTGTGGTCGCTCCTGCCATCATCATCGTTCCAAAGTAAATCGTTTTGAAACTCATCATCTCTCTCCATGATGTTGTGGTTCGTGCTGTCATTCAGCCAGAGTTGCCGGCCCGTTACCCAGGCAACCAGGTTAGGAAACAGGTGCGCCGTATTCGTTTGCGCCTTCTTGGGAAGGTCGCGTCAGCCACCAGATCATCAGGATGGACAGAACCAATTGAAGAATTGAGACAACAACAATACCGGTCACGCCCAGGACGGCCGCAGGTCCTCGCAATGCATCGGGGTTTTCCGTCCCTTGCTCCAATACCGAGAAGATCGCCACCCCACCCAGCATAACAAAGAGCGTTGTAATGCTGAGCGCCATCGGCAGCAGCAAATACCAGCCAGGTCGTCCTGTATCATGCAGCCTTCGCCAACCGGCGGCCAGCATAGGTATGAGAACAGCCAGTTGGAAAACAGAGGACAGGACCCGAGATCCCTGGCCTGTTTCGGGGTTGGTCCCGAATATGATCGTATCCAGCACAGCCAAAGCAGCACTCACGAGAACCACAAACAAGAAGAACCACCAATATTCTGAGCGTAAAGCCCGGCCGGAAAACTGGAAGTATTTCGAGAAACATGTCTTAACGGCTTCACCAAATCCCATCTTTCGATCCCTTTATTGTTTCTGTGCGGCCTCAGAACGCCTCGCCACCTAAAAGAACAGACTTGCCTTTCTGGGTTTTCCACCTTCCTTTTGTGTTTGAACGCCAAAAAACTATCCTTAGAGAAGGTAGCGAAGTTTGCGCGCGGAAAAAATGTTGATTTGTGAAAAATAAGATTCAAACATGCGAATTTGACGCAACTTTCATTTTACCTCCGTTGTTGTCGTTGCTGCTCGCTTTCCCGAGCCCTTCCGGCCGCTGGAGTGAGTGCTGGCAGCCGGAAGGCACTTTACACGGATCAGTCGTTGGGAGAGCGCGATGCTTAGACTTAACGTACTCGCCCTCTTTCCAGAGTTTGCTCTAGCTTTTGCCAGTGATTTCATTCGGCCATCCCACGTTGTTGGAGGTCTTGGCAGTCAACGTAATAGTGATCTGCCCGCCAAGCCTCCCTTGGCAAGTTTTGGGAAAGGTCGTCACAGGAACGTTGTGTGTTCTGTCGGTGCCCAAACGCGAGAGCTTCAAACAAGCGTATCCAATTTCGCTAATTTCAACAGACTCAGAGGGAGAAGAAGATGACCAACAAGATGGTGATGCTTGCGAGCGCAACTTGTTTCGCACTGCTTGCGGCCTGCGACGACACAGGTACATCCAGTGCGTCCGCCGAACTCACACCCGCTCAGCAGGCGTGTTTGCGAGATGTGGCCAAAACAACGAACAATTCGCAAGTCGTTGTGCTCTCATCCGAATTTAGCGAGGCGGGAACACAGGTCACAGTCGGCGTTGGCGAGGATCGTGCTCCTTGGAATTGCATTGCTTACAGTGATGGCGCGACAGCTGGTATCGAATTCCTGGGCGACGAAGGCGCATTGTGAGCAGTCTGCTGCGTAGCCGAAATCGGCTGCGCAGCACTGGCTTGATCTGCTGAGGCTCGACTTGGTTTGTAGAACCACCATCATCGTATTCGCATTCTGTACCTGTTGGCATTGATTGCATTTTTGACGGGCAAATTTGGCTGGCTGGGACAGGAACGAGACCCCTTGTCCGGGGTGTTCCTTTTGCCGTTGGGACTGCCTTGGATACTTCTAGAGGATTTGGTCTCGGAGTCAGCCAAGCCGTGGTTTGCGGCGATTGCACCGATGCTCAACAGTTCTAATATGTGACAGCACCTCCATCTCGAAACTTTCCTTGAAGGTAAAGGGCCCCAAATGGCCGGCACCTTTCAGAACCTTTAGCTCAGCAAGCTTACCTTGGCTTGCCAGAATTTCTGCGATGCGCTTCGTGTGCGCATGAGTCTCCGATCCGAGCATGATCGTAGAGGGAATTCCTTCATGAAAAATATTTTCTGGATCAGGTTCATTCAGAAGCGCATCGAAATCGCTTGGGGCTTTGTGGACCCAATCAATCATAGCGCACCTGCGTTCACGGCTCAGGGCTTGCCAAGAGCCAAGTCCTCCCCAAAAATCAGTAAAAACCTGAGCGCTGAACTCTTCGCATCCCTCTTCTATTCCCGTTCGTATTGCGTTTGTGAGGCTTACAATCTCGGAATACAATGAACCGTCAGCCGCGTTTCCGGCTTTCAGTAGGCTGAACAAAGTTGGTTCATAGAGACAAAGTGATCGAACAAGGTCGGGTCGAGCTCTGGCGATATGCAACGCCAGCGCTCCTCCATACGAGTGTCCAATCAAGTGAGCGGGTCTGCCAAGCTTCTCAATCTCAGTGATGATCGAAGCAGCTTCGTCTTCCAATGTGAACGGCCCGTCGGGGATTTTATGACCCCGAGACAGGGTTCCAATTAGGTCGGGCGCTATTGTTTTGGTTTCATCGCTCATCCGGGCAAACAGAGTGCGCCACTGGCTTCCGTCAGCACCGGAACAATGTAGCCCCACGCAGGGAGCGGGCGAAATTTGGGACCGGGACGGCGAAGCGTGTAGTGATGCGTCAAATTGTTTATTCATGTGATGACCTCCAATCTGAATTTCACAATGGTGTCACGCATCTGTCCTTCAGCCTATCGGACACATGTCCCGGCTAGACTCAAAGCGACGGGAAATTGTTGGGACATTTGCCCCAAAATGACTAAAAAAGGACATGCGAACCGTTAGATACACTTCCTCAAGCGATGGTACGTCGCTGGCGTGGAGCAAATCCGGAAACGGCCTGCCCATGGTAAAGGCGGCTAATTGGCTTACGCATCTCAGTTATGATCTCGACAGTCCAATTTGGTCGCACTGGATCGAAATGTTAGAAAGTCAATTCACCCTTGTTCGATATGATGAGCGAGGCTGCGGATTATCTGACAAGCGAGTTGAGAATCTGAGTATTGATTACTGGGTTGATGATCTCGAAGCTGTAATCGACGCCGCTGAAATAAATGAACCATTCTATCTTCTGGGTGTTTCTCAGGGTGCGGCGACTTCTATCGCGTATTCGCTCATGTATCCCGACAGGGTCGCTGGGATGATACTTGTTGGCGGCTATGCAAGGGGCAGTAACCACCGTGGACCGGTTGCCGCCAAGAACTACAAGACTGTAATCGATGTATTTCGCTTGGGTTGGGAGAATGACAACCCAGCATTCCAAGATGTATTCACATCAAGATTTCTTCCTGGCGCGGCAGTCGAACAGCGCTCATGGTTCACAGATCTTTGCCAAAAGACCGTTTTGCCTGAGACAGGGGCCGACCTGCTTATGGCGCGCGCTGACGTAAATGTTGAGTGCCTTCTGCCAAAGGTTTCAGTGCCGACACTGGTGATCCATTCAAGGGATGATCAGGTTATTCCGTTTGAAGAAGGGCAACGTCTCGCTCAGAAAATTCCCGGAGCGATAATGTCTGCTTTGGAGGGGAAAAACCACATTATCCAACGCGATGAACCTGCTTGGCGCGCTTTTTCCAAGAGTTTGCTTGAGTTCACCTCTTCCGGTCAAACGACGGACTTTAACGATTTGACAAAACGCGAACAGGACGTGCTGAGACTTATCTGTCAGGCAATGAGTAGTAAAGAAATTGCTAACAGTCTTCAAATGAGTGAAAAAACCGTTCGAAACCACACAAGTAAAATCTACGCCAAACTTGAACTGCAAAACAGACAGCATGCAATTCGCACGTATGGGCATCTGTTCTGATTAGAGCATGAAACTGCAAACCTATTAATCTGATCTAACGTGGCAATGGCAGCTTTGTCCGCAGAGCAATCGTTCACGCCGAGCGTCGCGAAGGTTCGATTGCCGCTCGCCGCTATTCACTTCAACGACTGTTCGCAGACCAAATTGGGCATTCTTCCAGCGGCAAATATGTTTCCACATGTTGCATGCCTGCTATGACTTGCCGCTGGTCTACACACGATTAGAAATCCAGGTTTTCCACGCTCAGCGCGTTTTTCTGGATGAATTCACGGCGCGGCTCGACCACGTCGCCCATAAGCTTGGTGAACAAGTCATCGGCCTCGACCATGTCATCGACACGTACCTGCAGCAATGTCCGCGCATCCGGATCCAGCGTAGTTTCCCACAGCTGATCGGGGTTCATCTCACCCAGGCCCTTGTAGCGCTGGAGCGACAGGCCTTTTTCGCCCTCTTCCAAAATGGCGCGCAGCAGATCCAGCGGGCCGTGGATGACCTGCGACCGGTCGCGGCGGACCAATGTGGCCGGCAGGTTGTAGACGTCCTGCAGGCTCTGGGTAAAGCTGCCTGTCTTGCGCGCTTCGCCGGAACGCAGCATCGGACCGTCCAGCGTGCGGACTTCCTCGACGCCGCGCAGGATGCGCGCCAGTCGGATACCGTGGTCCTGCGTAATCCGGCCCTGCCAGCCGCGCTCGTATTCCAGCGCAATCAGGTCCAGCCGCGCCGCGACCTTGTCGGCCACACCCTGCAGGTCGGCATCCACCGCCCCGGGCACAAACGCCCCGGCAACGGCGGCCTGTTCAAGGATGTGCCGCGGGTAATGCGTCGGGAAGGCGTCCAACACGCGCTTGAGTTGGCGCGCCTCGTCCACCACACGGGTCAGATCCTGACCCACGATCTCTTCACCCGAGCCCAACTTGAGCACGGCGCCCTCGACACCCTGGTTGATCAGATAGTCGTCAAGCGCCGCCTGATCCTTCAGGTAAACCTCTGACTTTCCTCGTGAAACCTTGTACAGCGGCGGCTGCGCGATGTAGAGATATCCACCCTCTATCAACTCGGGCATCTGGCGGTAGAAGAACGTCAGCAACAGGGTCCGGATATGTGCACCGTCCACGTCAGCATCGGTCATGATGACGATCTTGTGGTAGCGCAGCTTCGAGATATCGAACTCGTCCCGGCCGATACCGGTGCCAAGCGCCATCACAAGGTTGCCGATTTCCTGGCTGGACAGCATTCGGTCGAACCGCGCACGTTCGACGTTCAGAATCTTGCCGCGCAAAGGCAGAACCGCCTGCGTCAGACGATCGCGACCGGTCTGCGCCGATCCACCGGCCGAGTCCCCCTCGACCAGGAAAACTTCGCTTTTGGCCGGGTCCTTCTCAGAGCAATCCTTGAGCTTGCCGGCCAGATAGTTGACGTCCATCGCCGTCTTGCGTCGGGTCAGTTCGCGGGCTTTCCTCGCCGCTTCGCGCGCCAAGGCGGCCTCGATGATCTTGCCGACGATGGTTTTGGCCTCGTTGGGGTTCTCCTCGAACCACTCGGCCAGTTTCTCGTTCATCAACCCTTCGACAGCCGGTCGCACTTCCGAGCTGACAAGCTTGTCCTTGGTCTGGCTGGAAAACTTCGGGTCAGGTACTTTGACGGACAGCACGCAGGTCAGGCCTTCGCGCGCATCATCGCCGGTGAAGCTGACCTTTTCCTTTCTCGCGATCCCGCTGGACTGTGCGTAGTTGTTGATCGTGCGGGTCAGCGCCCCACGGAAGCCAGCGACATGCGTGCCGCCATCCCGCTGGGGGATGTTGTTGGTAAATGGCAGGACGGTTTCGTGATAGCTGTCGTTCCACCACATCGCGATCTCGACCCCGATATCGTCGCGCTCGCCCTTGATATAGATGGGCTCGGGCATGGCCGGAGTTTTCGACCGGTCGAGGTATTTCACGAATTCCTTGACGCCGCCCTCGTAGAACAGTTCGGTCTCAAGCCGCTCGGCCGGCCGTTCGTCAACCAGGATGATCCGAACGCCCGAGTTCAGGAAGGCCAGTTCGCGCAACCGCTTCTCCAGCGTCTCGAACGAATACTCTAGGTTCGAAAACGTATTGGTCGAAGCCAGAAACCGCACCTCGGTCCCGGTCCGGTCGCCGCATTCGCCGACCACTTTCAGATGCTCCGAGGTTTCGCCGCCCTCAAACCGAGCGAAATGCTCTTTGCCGTTGCGCCAGATGCGCAGCTCCAGCCAATCGGACAGAGCGTTCACCACCGAAACGCCCACGCCGTGCAGACCGCCCGACACCTTGTACGAGTTCGAGTCGAATTTCCCGCCGGCGTGCAGCTGGGTCATGATGACCTCGGCCGCCGAGACGCCTTCTTCGGGGTGGATGTCCACCGGAATCCCGCGACCATTGTCGCTGACCGAGACGCTGGAATCGGCGTGAATCTTGACGGTCACATGGTCGGCGTGACCGGCCAGAGCCTCGTCAATGCCGTTGTCCACGACCTCGTACACCATGTGGTGCAGACCGGACCCGTCGTCGGTGTCACCGATATACATACCGGGGCGTTTGCGGACAGCCTCCAACCCCTTGAGAACCTTGATGGAATCTGCGCCGTATTCCTGATTTGCCTGTGCGTCTTCGGACATGCCGTCAGTACCTATATTATTTTGGTAAGTTATACGTTCTCTGGTGGGGAATGTCACGTCATCCCCCCAGATTTTGTGCCGGTTCTTTCAGCCGCGAGCCGAGCTGATCGGCCGACCTCAGACGGTCACAATCTATCCAGATCGGCGGCGATATCAGCAGCGATTTGGCGGGCATCGACATCGCCGCGCTCGGCCGACAGGCGCAGGCCCAAAAGGTCGGACTGATAGCGCGTCGCCAGCCGCTCGGGATCATGGTCGAGACCGATCTGCCCCTGCGCCTGCGCCTGCCGGAACAGATCGGCGAAACAGGCCTTCATCCGCGACAGATGGGTCGCGGCCAGTTGCGCCAGATCATGGTCCTTTGCGCTCAACTCGGCATAGGTCTTGGCCAGCATGCAGGCCTTTGCAGGCGCGTTCGCGGCCTCGACCACCAACTGCGGCTGGGTCTTGAGCGCACCCAGCGGCCCAAGCTCCTCGGCCAAGGCTTCAAGCCGGGCAACACCTTCATCCGCATAGCGTTCCAGCGTCAGGGCATACAAGGCGTCCTTTGACCCGAAGGCGGCGTAAAAGCTGCCTGGCTTCAACTTCAGCGCACGCTCGAGATCCTTCAGGGACGTGCCCGCCCAGCCCTGGCGCCAGAACAGGTCTCTGGCCTGCGCGATCAGCGCGTCACGGTCATAGGCAGGTTTGCGGGGCATGTGATCACCAATTCTTGAACGATTACTCAAATATATACTTGAGTGATCGCTCAATAAAGCCTATTTCGGACTCAGCCGCCAGAAAAGGAGACCCGAAATGGCCGATTTTCCCTCGCATGACCTCAACACCGCCCCTGAAGGTTCAAAACCCCTGCTCGAGAAATCGCAGGCCGCGTTTGGCCGCCTGCCGGGCCTGCACAAGGTCATGGCCGAAAGCCCACAGCACCTTGAGGCCTATCAGGTTCTGCACCACCTGTTCCTGCAGACCGATTTCGACAATGACGAGAAAACGGTCGTCTGGCAGACCATCAACGTGGAAAACGAATGCCACTATTGCGTTCCGGCCCATACCGGCATCGCCAAGATGATGAAGGTGTCCGACGAGATCACCGAAGCGCTGCGCAATGAAACCCCGCTGCCCTCGCCCAAGCTCGAAGCACTGCGTACGTTCACGGTGCAGGTGATGAACCAGCGCGGCAACGTCACCGACGCGCAGTTGCAGGCGTTTTTTGATGCAGGCTATTCGCACCGCGCCGTTCTGGACGTGATCCTGGGCCTGGCGCAGAAAACCATGTCGAACTACGTCAACCACATGGCCCAGACGCCGGTGGACGAGGTGATGCGTCCCTTCCTGTGGGAACGCAAGGTTGGCGAGCCGGCCTGATCCGCTCAGGCGGGGGTGACGGTCGAGCCGTCACCCGCGTCATTGACCACGAAAGACTGCGCCCGGTCGCCCAGTTCGGCGAACAACTCGGGGCCTGTTCCGGTCATCCAGGCCTGCGCCCCCAGCGCGCAGATTTCGTCATACAACGCCGCCCGGCGGTCCGCGTCCAGATGGGCCGCAACCTCGTCCAGCAACAGGATCGGTGGCGCTCCGACCTGCGCGGCCAGCGCCCGCGCGTTGGACAGAATCAACGACACCAGCAGCGCCTTCTGCTCTCCGGTCGAACATTCACTGGCCGCAACGCCTTTTGCGGCAAAAACCCCATACAGATCCGACCGGTGCGGCCCCACCAATGTGCGCCCCGCCGCTAGGTCGCGGAACCGGCTTTCGGCCAGCGCCTCCAACAGATCCTGCGCGCTTTCGGGCATGTCCCCTTCCGATTGAACAAGTTCCAGTTCCGCCGAGGGAAAGGCGGTCTCGGCCTGTTCCTGCGCCGCGCGCAACTGCGCCAGAGCACCCAGCCGCGCGGTATGAATGCGATGCCCGGTTTCGGCCATCTGAGCCTCGAGCGCCGCGTACCAATGCGCGTCACGCACCTGCTCTTTCAGCAGGCGGTTCCGTTCGCGCATGGCCTTTTCATAGATCAACGCGGCCTCGGCATGGCTCGGGTCGAAACTCAGCGTCACCCGGTCCAGAAACCGCCGCCGGCCTTCGGCGCCTTCGATCCAAAGCCGGTCCATCGCGGGCATCAGCCAGACGACCCGCGCCAGCTTGCCCAGATCGATCTGGCTGGCTGCCTTTCCGTCGATCCGGACCTGCCGCGCTGCGCCCCCCTCGGACCAGGTTTCGATCTCGGACCGGCGGCCCTGAACGTCCAGCAACCCGCTCAGCTTCCAGCCCAGCGCCTCGGGCCGGCGCGTCATCTCGGCGGCGCTGGCCCGGCGCATGCCGCGGCCGGGTGAAAACAGGGATACCGCCTCGAGAATATTGGTCTTGCCGGCCCCGTTCGGCCCGAACAAGGCCACCGGCCGCCCGTCCAGCGCCATGCGCGCCAGCTTGTGCGACCGAAAATGCGAGACCGTCAATTCGGTCAGGGCCAAAGCCATGACCCCTCCCTTCATCCTTGTACAAACACGCGCGCCGGACGCATCCCGCGCCCGCGCGATCAGACGCGCATCGGCATCACGACATAGACCGCGCTCTGGTCATTGCCTTCGCGCATCAGGGTCGGGTCGCCCGCCGAGTTGAACAGGAACACCGCGTTCTCGCGGTCCACCTGGCTTGCGATTTCCAGCAGGTACTTGGCGTTGAAGCCGATTTCCAGCCGTTCGTCGCCATAGGCCACGGCCAGCTCCTCCTCGGCGGCGCCGCTGTCGGGCGCATTCACCGACAGGACCAGCTTGTCGCCGTCCAGCTGCAGCTTTACCGCACGGGACCGCTCGGACGACACGGTTGCCACCCGGTCGACGGCCTGGGCGAACTCGGCCGCGTCGACTTCCATCTTGCGGGTGTTGTTCTGCGGAATCACGCGGGTGTAGTCGGGGAAAGTCCCATCGATCACCTTCGAGGTCAGCGTGATGTCGGGTGTGGCAAAGCGCACCTTGGTTTCGCTGACCGACACCGCGATGTCCATGTCGTCATCTTCCAGCAGCTTGCGCAGCTCGCCCACCGTTTTGCGCGGCACGATCACGCCAGGCATATCGGCGGCCCCGTCGGGGCAATCCGCGTCGATCCGCGCCAGACGATGCCCGTCCGTGGCCACGCAGCGCAACACCTTGCCGCCCTCAGGGCCATCCGTCACGTGCATGTAGACGCCGTTCAGGTAATACCGGGTCTCTTCCGTCGAGATGGCGAATTTCGACTTGTCGAAAAGCCGCCGCAGCAGAGCCGCCGAAGCGGTGAAGTTCGACTGGTACTCCGAGGACGCCATCACCGGGAAATCCTCTTTCGGCAGGGTCGCCAGCGAGAAGTTCGACCGCCCCGCCTCGACCGTCAGCCGGCCAGCCGCGCTGTCGGCGGTCAGCGTGACCAGCGCGCCATCGGGCAGCTTGCGCACGATCTCGTGCAGGGTCGTTGCCGCAACCGTGGTTGCACCCGCCTTTTCGACCTGCGCGGGGGCCTTGTCGACCACCTCGATATCCAGATCGGTCGCGCGGAACAGAACCTGATCGCCCTCGGCCTCGATCAGCACGTTGGCCAGGATTGGAATCGTGTTGCGGCGTTCCACAACGGATTGGGCCTGCGAAACGGCCTTGAGCAGCGTGCCGCGTTCGATGCTGATCTTCATACCCTCAATTCCTCTGATTTGAGTGCTTACATGGGCGGGACTGGCAAGTTAGCGGTTCAGCCCTGAGGCACAAGGATTTTTTACCGATTTCTGGGTCGGAACGCGCAAACCGTCAAGGTCCCGAGCGGCCCTGCGCCCCAGTTCCGTGGAAATCGTGGAAAAATGCGCACAGAAAAACCGCCCCCGCGCAAGGCCGGGGCGGTTTGCCGGATTGCGCGGGCTCAGGCTTCGAGCGCGCGGCGCAGCATTTCCACATCTTCGGCGATCTGACCGTCAGTCAGCTTCAGCTCTTCGATGCGTTTGACGCCGTGCATGACGGTGGTGTGGTCACGCCCGCCAAAGCGGCGGCCGATCTCGGGCAGCGACCGGCTGGTCAGCTGCTTGCACAGATACATCGCCACCTGACGCGGGCGGGCGTAGGACCGCAGGCGTTTCGGACCGATGATGTCGGACAGGCGGATGTTGTAATAGTCGGAAACCTTGCGCTGGATCTCTTCTACGGTGATCTTGCGTTCCGAGGCGCGCAGCACGTCGGCCAGACAGTCCTGCGTCAGCTCCATGTCGATCTCGCGGCCGACCAGCGAGGCAAAGGCGAACAGCCGGGTCAGCGCCCCTTCCAGAACGCGCACGTTGGTCGAGATGCGATGGGCCAGGAATTCCAGCACGCCATCGGCGATCTTCAGGTCGGGATAGGTCTTGGCGTATTGCTGCACCTTGTTCTGCAGAATGCCCAGGCGCAGCTCGTAATCGGTCGGGTGCAGGTCAACCACCAGTCCGCATTGCAGACGCGACTTGACCCGTTCCTCCAGATCCTTGATTTCACCCGGCGCGCGGTCGGCCGAGATGATGATCTGCTTGTTTTGATCCACCAGCGCGTTGAAGGTGTGAAAGAACTCCTCCTGCGTCGAATCCTTGCCGGCGATGAACTGCACGTCATCGACCATCAGCACGTCGACCGAGCGGAACAAGTGTTTGAAATCCATCATCCGGCGCTCGCGCAGGGCCTGCACGAAGCGGTACATGAACTGTTCAGCCGACAGGTACAGCACGTTGAGCTCGGGGCGTTTGGTCTTCAGCTCCCAGGCGATGGCATGCATCAGGTGCGTTTTACCGAGCCCAACCCCACCGTACAGAACCAGCGGGTTGAATGTGACGGGGCCGCCTTCGGAAACACGGCGCGCGGCGGCATGGGCCAGTTCGTTGGGCTTGCCGACGACGAAGGTGTCGAAGGTAAAACGTGCATCCAATGGCGCGGCCTGCAGCGACTCGAGCGCCTCATTGGTTCCGTTGCTTTCCGGTGCCAGCTCGATATTGACCGGCTCGGGCTGGTCTTCGACCGGCTGGACCGCGGCGGCGGGACGCGCCGGTGAGTTGGCGGCCACCCGGAAGGCCAGGCGCTGAACCGATTCTCCGGCCGTGTTCAGCTCGTACAGAATGAGGTCTGCAAAATTTTGACTGACGTAGTTCCCCATGAAGTTGGTTGGAACCGAAAATACGGCTACGCCTCCCTTCAATTCCTGAAATTCCAGTGGTTCAATCCAGGTCGTAAAATTGTTCCGGCCCACGGCCTTCAGCAATTTGTTACGCAGTTGTCCCCATTTTTCTTGTGTCATCCAGCGCCTCACGCATCCCAATATTTTTGACCTAATCGGCCTTATGATTGTGACCGGTATCCCGGTTCTTATGCGTTCACTCGCGCGCAGATATTCGATCGCCGAAACCCCAGGAGTCGGCGGGAATATCAGTGGTCACGACGCTTGCCTGTTTGACGACGACCAAAAAGTACAGCCGCCCAAACCGCGGTTTGCGCCACGCAGTTCCAGTTTTCGACAGGGCCAAGATCATCGGAGTAGCCGAGATCCGCAGCAGATCGTCAAACCGGTTGGCACCGGTTGCCGACATTCGCCCCTGGATCATTCTGATGCCCGTCAGTCCGATCGCAGGAACAGCCTGTCCCCCCAAGCGAGTGAATCGCTGAAACTGTCGTAGCAAGAGGCAATGGGGCCGGGCAACGAAACTCTGATATTGACTCGGGTCTTTGGGCGAAAGAATCTCTCGGGCTCGTGAAGGCGCGGCATTCTGGCAACAACGCAAAAGGCGCCGCACGGGGCGACGCCTTCGAAACCGGAATGAACCAGCAAATGTTGACGCTAGGTCAACCCAGCGCTTTGACGCGCGCCGACAGGCGCGACATCTTGCGGGCTGCGGTGTTCTTGTGGAACACGCCTTTGGTGACGCCGCGCATCAGCTCGGGCTGGGCCGCGCGCAGAGCGGCGGTTGCCGCGTCCTTGTCGCCGGATGCGATAGCTTCTTCGACCTTGCGCAGGAAGGTGCGGATGCGCGAACGACGTGCTTTGTTGATTGCATAACGCTTCTCGTTCTGACGAGCGCGCTTCTTTGCCTGGGGCGAGTTTGCCATGTGTCTCTGACCTTTGTTCGGTACGTTTGTCTAGGGTTGCACGTCACGGAATTACCCGCACCGGATCAGAAATCACGAGTGTGAATCGGGCCAAGCGGGCCGCACGCGCATGTATGGTGGCGGTCAATAGCCAAGTTTTCAGACTTTGCCAAGCCGATTCTTGGCTTTGTTGCCCGCCATGAAAAAAGGCGGGCAACGCCCGCCTGATCCTGCAGTCTTGTCGGCGCCGGTTATTTGTCGCGGAACTGGGCCGCGCGCTTTTCAAGGAAGGCGCCCATGCCTTCCTTCTGGTCTTCGGTCGCGAACATCGAATGGAACACGCGCCGCTCGAACAGCATGCCCTCGCTCAGCGGCACCTCGTAGCTGCGGTTGACAGCCTCTTTCGCGGCCATCGCGGTCAGCAGCGATTTCTCGGCAATCTTCTGGGCTGCGCCGGTCGCCTCTTCGATCAGCTTCTTGGCCGGCACCACGCGCGACACGAGGCCCGAGCGCTCGGCCTCTTCGGCATCCATGAAACGCCCGGTCAGGTTCATGTCCATCGCCTTGGACTTGCCCACGAACCGCGTCAGGCGCTGGCTGCCGCCCATCCCGGCGATGACGCCCAGATTGATCTCAGGCTGGCCGAACTTGGCGGTGTCTGCGGCGATGATGAAATCGCACATCATGGCCAGCTCGCACCCGCCGCCCAGCGCATAGCCCGCCACCGCCGCGATGATCGGCTTGCGGATCGCGGTGATCCGGTCGTTGGCGTCGGCGAACAGGTTGGTGGTGTAGACATCGACAAAGCTCATCTCGGACATCTCCTTGATGTCCGCGCCCGCAGCGAATGCCTTTTCCGATCCGGTGATGACGATGCAGCGCACCTTGTCATTGGTGTCCGCGTCCTCGAGCGCCTCGCACAACTCACCCAGAAGCTGAGTGTTCAGCGCGTTCAACGCATCGGGTCTGTTGAGCTTGATTAGGGCGACGTGGTCTTCGATTTCGACGATGATCGTCTCAAAAGCCATGAGGTCTGAGCTTTCGGTTGTTCCGTTCAGGTCCAATTCCTTACCACGCGGAAAACTCGGATCAAGCTATCTTTGGCATTGCGCGCAATAGAAGGTTGAGCGTCCCGACTGGGTGATTCTGCGGATTTCGGCCCCGCAGCCCTCGGTCCGGCAGGGCTGGCCCTCGCGCCCGTAGACGTCGAAACTGTGCTGAAAATATCCAAGCTCTCCATCGGCTTGCCGGAAATCGCGCAGCGAGGATCCGCCGGCCTCGATGGCCTCGGCCAGCACCGTCCGGATCACCGGAACCAGGGCTCCGACCCGCCCGGCCGAGATCTGACCCGCCTTGCGACGTGGCGACACTCTGGCGCGGTAGAGCGCCTCGCAGACATAGATGTTGCCCAGCCCGGCAACGATTCTCTGATCCAGCAGCGCCGCCTTGACCGGTGTGCCCCGGCCGCGGAAGGCGTCGATCAGATAGGTCTCGTTGAAATCGTTGCCCAGCGGCTCCGGCCCCAGCACGGCCAGCAGCTTGTGCTGCTCGGCGGTGGCCGTGGGCATCAGGTCCATCGCCCCGAACCGGCGCGGGTCATTGAAGGTGATGCGCGCGCCGTTGGCCATGTGAAACACCACATGGTCATGTTTCTGCGGCATCGGGTGATGATGCACGAACTGTCCCAGCGGATCGCCCGACACGGTCATGCGGCCCGACATGCCCAGATGAATCAACAGGGTCTCGCCGCCGCTCAGATCGGCCAGGATGTATTTCGACCGTCGGCGCAGACGTTCGACCCGCTGGCCGGTCAGCCGTTCGGCCATCCGCTCGGGGAACGGCCAGCGCAGATCGGGGCGGTTCACGTCCGCCCTTTCGATCACCACGCCTTCCATCGCCGGGGCAAGGCCGCGTCTTACTGTCTCGACCTCGGGCAATTCGGGCATTAGACGGCTCCTATTCCAAAGGGCCGCATTGTGCCCCGGTTTCCAGGCCCTATAACAGAGACGAAATTCGACGAACGGCAAGGCTTATGTCCGACAACAGCGACAAGACCACTCATTTCGGTTTCGAAACCGTCCCCGAGGCCGAAAAGGCCGGGCGCGTGCAGGGCGTATTCAACTCGGTCGCGTCGAAATACGACGTGATGAATGACGTGATGTCGATGGGCATCCACCGGGTCTGGAAGGACGCCATGATGGACTGGCTGGCGCCGCGCCCCGGCCAGCGCCTGCTGGACGTGGCGGGCGGTACGGGCGACATCTCGTTCCGCTTCCTCAAGCGGGCGGGCCACGGCCATGCCACGGTGCTGGACCTGACCGAGCCGATGCTGGTCGAGGGGCGCAAGCGCGCCGAGGCCGCGCAGATGGCCGACAGCCTGGACTGGGTGGTGGGCGACGCGATGGCCCTGCCGTTCGAGGACAATACCTTCGACGTCTACACCATTTCCTTCGGCATCCGGAACGTGACCCGCCCGCAAGAAGCCCTGAACGAGGCCTACCGCGTGCTCAAGCCCGGCGGCCGCCTGATGGTGCTGGAGTTCAGCCAGTTGCCCAATGACGGGCTGCAGAAACTCTATGACCTCTACAGCTTCAACGTGATCCCGCGCATGGGTAAGCTGATCGCGAACGACTACGACAGCTATCAATACCTGGTCGAGTCGATCCGCAAGTTCCCCGATCAGGATACCTTTCTGGGCATGGTGCGCGCCGCCGGATTCGAAAACGCGAAATACCGCAACCTCAGCATGGGCATCGCGGCCCTGCATTCCGGCTGGAAGATCTGACGCATGCGCGGCCCCCACAACATCATCCGCCTGATCCGCACAGGCGCCACGCTGGAGCGCACGGGCGCAATGAACGTGGTGCTCGACGCTTTCGAAGCCCCGCGCGCGTTGCGGATCGTGGCCCACACCTTGGGCAAACCGTTCCAATGGCTGGGCTACAAGGGCGACCCGTCCATGCCGCCGGCGACCCGGGCGCTGACCGCCCTGGGCCCGGCCTACATCAAGTTCGGTCAGGTCCTGTCCACGCGCCCCGATGTCGTCGGCGAAGAGCTGGCCGAACAGCTGCGCGTCCTGCAGGACAAGCTGCCCCCCTTTCCACGCGACGTGGCCATGGCCGAGGTCGAAAAGGAGCTGGGCCAACCTCTGGACGAGATGTTCTCGGAGTTCAGCGAACCGATCGCGGCCGCCTCGATCGCGCAGGTCCACAAGGCCAAACTGGCCAGCACAGGCGAGGATGTGGCCGTCAAGGTCCTGCGCCCCGGCATCGAACGCGCGTTCCGCAAGGATGTGGATGCGTTCTATTTCGCCGCCCGGATCGTCCAGCTTTTCGCCCCCGGTGCGCGCCGACTGCGCCCGATGGACGTGATCGAGCATTTCGACGGCGTCGTCCGCGGCGAACTGGATCTCAGGCTCGAAAGTTCGGCAGCCTCGGAATTTGCCGCCAACACGCAGAATGACGAAGGCTTCTGGCTGCCGCCCGTGGTGTGGTCGCTGTCCGCGCGCCGGGTCATGACGCTCAGCTGGGCAGACGGCATCCCCTTGGGCGACAACGACGCGCTGGACGCCGCAAATCACGACCGCCGCGACCTGGCCGAGCGTGTGCTGCGCCTATTCCTGCTGCACGCCCTGCGCGATGGCTTCTTCCACGCCGACATGCACCAGGGCAACCTCAAGGTCGCCGCGAACGGCGACATCATCGCCTATGACTTCGGCATCATGGGCCATATCGACGAATACACCCGCCGCGTCTATGCCGAGATCCTCTTCGGCTTCATCCGCCGCGACTACAAACGCGTGGCCGAGGTGCATTTCGAGGCCGGCTATGTCCCGGCTAACCAGGACGTCGATGAATTCGCCCGCGCCCTGCGCGCAGTGGGCGAACCGATCTTCGGCATGGATGCCACCCATATCTCGATGGGCCGCCTGCTGAATTACCTGTTCGAGGTGACCGAACGCTTTGGCATGGAAACCCGCACCGAACTGATTCTGCTGCAACGCACGATGGTGGTGGTCGAAGGCGTTGCCCGCTCGCTCGACCCGCATATGAACATCTGGGAGGTCGCCCGCCCCGTGGTCGAGGACTATATCAAGCAGTCCATCGGTCCCCGCGCCGCCCTGCGTGATTTTGGAAAAACAGCGCTGGTGCTTGCGCGGTTCGGGCCCCGCCTGCCTGATCTGGTCGAAAATGCCCTGATCGCCCAGACCCGCAAGGATGACCCATCCGGGTCAGATTTCTGGCCCAAGGCCATTCCCGCCGCGATCGGAGCAGCCGCCGGGGCAGTGGCCGTCCTGATCCTTGCGGGCCTGGGCTGACAGACGCCGCCGCTTTATCTGGCCAAAAATATCCTCGGGGGGAATCGCGCCCCGGCGCGATGGGGGGGCAGACAGCCCTCCGGCCCAGCCTCGGATCAGAGCCGTTCGATGGCGATGGCAATCCCCTGCCCGCCACCGATGCACATGGTGATCAACCCTTTCGACCCACCGATGCGCTCCAACTCGTACAAAGTCTTCAGCGTGATGATCGCCCCGGTGGCCCCCACCGGATGACCCAGGGCGATGGCTCCGCCATTCGGGTTCACCTTGGCCGGATCCAGCCCCAGTTCCTTGTTCACCGCCAGCGCCTGGGCGGCAAAGGCCTCGTTACTTTCGATCACGTCGAAATCGCCCGCCGACAGGCCGGTTCGCTCCAAAAGGTTGCGCACGGCCGGAACCGGGCCGATCCCCATCACTTCGGGGCGAACGCCGGCATGGGCATAGCCTAGGATGCGCGCCTTGGGCGTCAGGCCGGCTTTCTCGGCGGCATCGGCCGTGGCCAGAACCATCGCCGCCGCGCCGTCATTGATGCCCGAGGCGTTGCCCGCGGTCACACGCCCGTCCTTCTGGAACACCGGGCGCAACCCGGCCAGGGCTTCGGCCGTGGTGGCCTTGGGATGCTCGTCGACCTTGAAATCGACCATGTCGCGCTTGACCTTGACCTGCACCGGCGCGATCTGGCTGTCGAAATAGCCCGCCTCGATCGCAGCCGCCGCGCGCTGCTGGCTGGCCAGCGCAAACGCGTCCATCTCCTCGCGCGTGATCTGGTGTTCATCGGCAACGTTCTCGGCGGTGACGCCCATATGCCCGGTGCCAAAGGGGCAGTTCAGCGCGCCCAGCATCATGTCCAGCGACTTGATGTCGCCCATCTTGGCGCCCCAACGCGCCTGCGGAACGATGTAAGGGCTGCGCGACATGCTCTCGGCGCCGCCGGCCACGGCAAATTCGGCATCCCCCAGCATCAGCGATTGAACTGCCGATACGATGGCCTGCGCGCCCGACCCGCACAGCCGGTTCACGTTCATCGCCGGGGTGCCGTTCGGAATGCCCGCCTGCATCGCCGCGACGCGGGACAGGTACATGTCGCGCGGCTCGGTGTTGATGACATGCCCGAACACCACATGCCCGATCTGGTTGCCTCCGACGCCGGATTTCTCAAGCGCAGCCTTGGTCACGACGGTGGCCAGATCGATCGGCGCGGTCGCGGCCAGCGACCCTCCGAACGTACCGATTGCGGTGCGGGCACCATCCAAAATCACGATGTCGGTCATGTCTCTCTCCTCTTGGATTTACGCGCAGTATGCACCCGCAGCATGGCCCTGTCGCGCGGGACGTTCCGTCATCGGCGGAATTGACAATTCGCGCCCGGACGCGCAAGAAATTCCGCCATGACGGAAAATTCAGACGATATCCTGACACGCCTGCCCGCCCGCCTGAAAGAGGCCCGGCGCGCCAAGGGCCTGTCACTGGAAGCGGTGGCCAATCTCAGCGGCGTCTCCCGGTCGATGGTCAGCCAGATCGAACGCGGCGAAAGCAGCCCCACGATCTCGACCCTGTGGAACCTGACCCGTGCGCTGCAGGTCGATTTCGCCGGTCTTCTGGAAGAGTCTGAGACCACCGACCAGATCGAGGTACTGCGTAGCGCCGAAGTGCCCAGCATCGACAATATGGGCCAATCCTGCAGGATCCGCATCCTCTCGCCGCCCGAGGAGGCCGGCGGGCACGAGGTCTATGATATCCGGTTCGACGCGGATGGCGCGCTAAACAGCCAGCCCCATGCCCGCGGCGCGCGCGAACAGCTGACCGTGCTGGAAGGGACCGTCCGCGTCACCTCGGGCGCCGCGACGATGGAACTGCGCCAGGGCGACACGGCCCGGTATGCGGCCGACGTGGCCCACGCCATCGAGGCGCCGGACGGACCTGCCCGCGTGTTCCTGATCGTCAAGAACGCCTGATCCGCGCACATCGGCCGATTTCCGCCTTCACGGATTTTTTTCCGCCATACTGAAAATCTCCTATTTGGGACGCGCGTCCGTTATGTTAGATACGCGACTCAGAAGAAGGAGATCGCCATGGCTGATGCATTCCTGTCCGACGTTTCGGACACCCTCTCGCAGATCAAGGCGGAAGGCCTGTACAAGACGGAACGAATGATCACCTCGCCCCAGGGCGGCGAGATCACGGTGGGCGGACGTCAGGTCATCAACCTGTGCGCCAACAATTACCTGGGTCTAGCCGACCACCCGGCGCTGATCGAGGCCGCGAAGAACGCGATGGAGCCCAAGGGGTTCGGCATGGCCTCGGTCCGGTTCATCTGCGGCACGCAGGACATCCACCGCGAGCTGGAGCAGCGGCTGGCCAAGTTTCTGGGCAAGGACGATTCGATTCTGTTCGCGGCCTGTTTCGACGCCAATGGCGGGCTGTTCGAACCCCTGCTGGGCCCCGAGGATGCCATCATCTCGGACAGTCTGAACCATGCCTCGATCATCGACGGGGTGCGGCTGTGCAAGGCCAAACGCTATCGCTACATGAACAATGACATGAACGACCTCGAAGCCTGGCTGAAACAGGCGCGCGCGGACGGGGCGCGGCACATCATGATCGCGACCGACGGTGTGTTCTCGATGGATGGCTACCTGGCCAACCTGCCCAGGATCCGCGAACTGGCCGACAAATACGACGCGGTGGTGATGGTCGATGACTGCCACGCCACCGGCTTCATGGGACCGCGCGGTGCGGGCACGCCGGATCATTTCGGCGTGGACGTGGACATTCTGACCGGGACATTGGGCAAGGCACTTGGGGGGGCAATCGGCGGTTACATCGCCGGGCCACAGCCAGTGATCGACCTGCTGCGGCAGCGGGCGCGGCCCTATCTGTTCTCGAATTCGCTGCCGCCTTCCATTGTCGCCGCCGGGCTTGAGGCGATCCGCCTGGTCGAAGACGGCGACCTGCTGCGCAAGCAACTGTTCGGCAATGCCAAATACTGGCGCGCCGGGCTGGAAAAGCTGGGGTTCGACCTGCTGCCGGGTGAACATCCGATCATCCCCGTGATGCTGGGCGAGGCGCAGCTGGCGCAGGACCTGGCCGCCCGCCTGTTCGACGAAGGCGTCTATGTCTCGGGCTTCTTCTTCCCGGTGGTCCCGCGCGGCCAGGCCCGCATCCGCACCCAGATGAACGCGGCGCTGACCCGCGACGAGCTGGACCGCGCGCTGGCCGCCTTCGGCAAGGTCGGCAAGGCGTTGGGGGTCATCTGATGGTTCTGAACTCGGTCATCGACGCGATCGGCGATACGCCCTTGGTCGAGCTGTCCCGGGTTTGCCAAACACTGGATCTGGACGGCCGCATTTTGGCAAAACTGGACTATCTGCTGCCGGGCTTTTCGAAAAAGGATCGGGCCGCCCGTTCCATCATCGAACAGGCCCGCGCCGACGGCAGCCTGATCCCGGGGCAGACGGTGGTCGAGCTGACCTCAGGCAACATGGGCACCGGCCTGGCGATTGTCTGCGGCATTCTGGGGCACCCGTTCGTGGCGGTCATGAGCGCAGGGAACTCAGTCGAACGCGCCCGCATGATGCGCGCCTTGGGCGCCGAGGTGTTGATCGTCCCCCAGGCCGAAGGCGGCAAACCGGGCGAAGTCTCGGGCGCCGACCTGGCGCTGGTGGATGACGCCGCCCGCCGCATCACCGCCGAACGCAACGCATTCCGCGCCGATCAGTTCGGCCACGCGGGCAACCCCAAGGCCCATGCCGCCGGGACGGGTCCGGAAATCTGGGCCCAATCAGCAGGTGCCGTGACAGCCTTTTGTGATTTTGCCGGCTCTGGCGGCACACTTGCCGGGGTCTCTGACTACCTGTCACCCCTTGGGGTGCGGTGCTATGCGGTCGAGCCCGACGGCGCTCGTGCCTTGGCCGGTGAACCCGTCCGTGCGCCCGATCATCCGATCCAGGGCGGTGGTTATGCGATGTCGGTTCTGACGCATCTGAACGGAGCGAAATTGGCCGGTCATCTGTCCGTCACCGGCGCATCAGCGCGCAACGCCGCCCGCCTGTTGGCCCGCACCGAAGGCATCTTTGCGGGCTTTTCCGCCGGGGCGAACCTGGCTGCCGCCATCGACCTGCTGCGTGGCCCCGAACGCGGTGGCTGCATCGCCATCGTGATGTGTGACAGCGGCTTGAAATACCTGTCGACCGATTTGTGGGAGTGATCCGGATGCGACCCAACACGATGAAAGCGCTGGAGAAGTCCAGGCCCGAAGAAGGACTGTGGATGGTTCAGGCCCCGGTCCCCGAGATCGGCCCCGACGAAGTTTTGATCCGCGTGAAGAAGACCGGGATCTGCGGCACCGACATCCATATCTGGAACTGGGATGAATGGGCGTCCCACACGGTGCCCGTCCCCATGATCACCGGCCACGAATTCGCCGGCGAGATCGTCGAGCTGGGCCGCAACGTGACCGGGTTGAAGATCGGCCAGCGCTGCTCGGGCGAGGGTCACCTGATCGGCACCGACAGCCGCCAAAGCCGCGCGGGCAAGTTCCACCTGGACCCGGGCACCCGCGGGATCGGGGTGAACGAACAGGGCGCTTTTGCCCAATATCTCAAGCTGCCGGCCTTCAACGTGGTGCCCCTGCCCGACGACATCCCCGACGAAATCGGCGCGATTCTCGACCCGCTGGGCAATGCCGTGCACACCGCACTGAGCTTCGACCTGCTGGGCGAGGACGTGTTGATCACCGGCGCCGGCCCGATCGGGATCATGGCCGCCGCGGTGGCCCGCCACGCCGGCGCCCGGCATGTGGTGATCACCGACATCAACCCCGACCGGCTGGCGCTGGCGCAGCATGTCGTGCCTTCGGTCCGGGCGGTGAACGTGGCCGAGGAAGAGCTGCAATCGGTGATTTCCGACCTGGGCATGAGCCAGGGTTTCGACGTGGGGCTGGAAATGTCGGGCTCGCAGGCGGCGCTGGACCAGATGGTCGAGGCGCTGGTGATGGGCGGCAAGATCGCCCTGCTGGGCATTCCGCCCGGAAAATCACCCGTCGACTGGAGCCGCATCGTGTTCAAGGCGATCACCATCAAGGGCGTCTACGGCCGCGAGATGTTCGAGACCTGGTACAAGATGATCGCGATGCTGCAGAACGGGCTGGATGTCAGCCGGGTCATCACCCATCGCTTTGCCGCCGATGACTTTGCGCAGGGCTTTGCCGCCATGAAGTCGGGAAAATCGGGCAAGGTGGTGCTGGACTGGGCCTGACCCTCTGGATAGTTGCAAACGCACCTTCTAGACAGGTGCGCACACATGCCGGGGAGGAAATAAAATGGCCGACAAAGCCAAGGGCGAACGCCCGCTGGAACGGGGAATCGAAGACACGCTGGTAACCGATTTCGCGGACACGCACCGCAAAAGCTATGGCGACTTCCTGCAGCTCAAGACCCTGCTCAACCTGCAGAAAACCTTTCAGGACCCGGCCCAACCCGATGAGATGCTGTTCATCATCATCCACCAGGTCAGCGAGCTGTGGCTGAAACTGATGCACCATCAGCTGGTCGAGGTGCGCCGGTTTCTGCAGCAGGATGAGTTCGGCCCCGCGATGAAGAACCTGGACCGGATCAAGGCGATCCAGAGGCAGTTGATCGCCGCGTGGGAAACCCTGCTAACCATGACGCCCGCCGACTACATGACCTTCCGCAAGGCACTGGGCAATTCATCCGGCTTCCAGAGCTACGGCTATCGCCAGATCGAGTTCATCCTGGGCAACAAGGACACCGCCACGCTGAAGGTGCATGAGCACGACCCCGAAGTGATGGAGATGCTGACCGCCGCTCTGGTCAAACCGTCGCTGTATGACGAGGTATTGCACATGCTGGCGCGGCAGGGGTTCGACGTGCCGCAGGACCTGCTGGACCGGGACTATTCAAAGACCTATTCCGGCGATCCGCGCATCGTGAAGATCTGGGCCGAGATCTACCGGAACACGGGCCGGTACTGGGACCTGTATGCGCTGGGAGAAAAGCTGATGGATGTGGAATCGCTGTTCCAGCGGTGGCGGTTCGACCATGCGACCGCCGTGGAACGTGTGATCGGCATGCAGCCAGGCACTGGCGGCTCCAGCGGCGTGGCTTTTCTGCGCAAGGCGCTGGAGCTGCGATTCTTCCACGACCTTTATGACGTGCGCACCGACCTGATGTACGGCGGACAGGGCTGAGCCATGCTGTATCGCGGATTTACCCAAGCCGAGCTGGAGCGCGAATACGCGCCCAGTTCGATGATCGGCGGCGACCTTGCGCCCTATCTGGCGGCCTATTCAGCGCTCAGCGCGCAGGCGCGGGCGCAACTGACGGTGCAAGAGACCCTCGGCTATGGCGACACTCCCGCACAGGTGCTGGATTTCTTTCCCGCCCGCGCGCCCGGCGCACCGCTGCATGTGTTTATCCACGGCGGCTATTGGCAGGCGCTCAGCCAGCGCGACGCGGCGATGATGGCGCCCGCGCTGGTCCAAGGCGGGCAGGCCTTTGCGACGGTGAACTACACGCTCGCCCCCGACGCGCGGCTGGGCCAGATGGTCGATGAATGCCGGACCGCGCTGATGTGGCTGGCTACCCGGGCCAAGTCGCTGGGGTTCGACGCCTCGCATGTCACCCTGTCCGGGCACAGCGCCGGCGCGCATCTGGCGGCGATGGTCATGGCGACCTCGGCCGACCAATTCGCCCGGATCGGCCTGCGGGTGCGCGAAGTCATCCTGATCAGCGGCGTCTACGACCTGGAACCGATCAGTCTGACCCCGGTCAACGATCCCCTGCAGCTGACCCCGGTCGAGCTGCACGACCTGTCCCCCACCCTGAACCTGCCCGCGCCCGGGCCGCGCTATCGGGTCACGGTGGGCGAGCGGGACACCGGCGAGTTCATCCGCCAGAGCCGCGATTATGCCGAAGCGTTGCGCAAGACCGGGCACGCGGTCAGCTTTGACCTGCAGCCGGGCACGCACCATTTCGACATCATCCTCAAGGACGGGACGTTTCTGAACGACCACCCCTGAAAGCGAAAACGGCGGCCCTGGGGACCGCCGTTTCTTTCGATTTCGACCGGATCAATCCAGCGTGCGGGTGACTTCCTCGCGCTCGAAGATCTCGATCACGTCGCCGGGGCGGATATCGTCGTAGTTCTCGAACGCCATACCGCATTCCTGACCCGACTGAACCTCGGCCACTTCGTCCTTGAAGCGTTTCAGCGTCTTCAGCGTGCCTTCGTGGATCACCACGTTGTCGCGCAGCAGGCGCACGCCGGCCGAACGGCGGGCAACGCCCTCGGTGACCAGACAGCCGGCAACCTTGCCGACGCCGGTGACCTTGAACACTTCCTTGATCTCGGCATAGCCGATGAACTTCTCGCGGATCTCGGCGCTCAGCAAGCCTGAGGCGGCGGCTTTGACGTCATCCACCAGATCGTAGATTACCGAGTAGTAGCGGATCTCGACGCCCTTCTGGTTGGCGGTGTTGCGCGCCGATGCGTTGGCCCGCACGTTGAAGCCAAAGACCGGAGCCCCCGACGCTTCGGCCAGGCCGATATCGGTTTCGGTGATGGCGCCGACGCCCGAGTGCAGCACGCGCACGCGCACCTCGTCGTTGCCGATCTTCTCCATCGCCTGCACGATGGCCTCGGCCGAACCCTGCACGTCAGCTTTGACCAGAATGGGCAGCTCGGCCACGTTCTCGTCTTCTTTGGCCTTCTGCATCAGCTGTTCCAGCGTGGTCGCGGCACCGGCGGCGGCGCGCTTGTCCTTGGCAACCTGCGCGCGGTACTCGGCGATCTCGCGGGCCTGCGCCTCGGTCTCGGTCACGTTCAGAACGTCACCGGCCTCGGGCGTACCGTTGAGACCCAGCACCTCGACCGGAACCGAAGGCCCGGCTTCCTGGACGCGCTCGCCCTTGTCGTTGATCAGCGCGCGGACCTTGCCGTACTGCTCACCCACGACGAAGATGTCGCCCTGGCGCAGCGTACCTTTCTGGACCAGAACGGTCGCGACCGGGCCACGGCCCACGTCCAGCTGCGCCTCGATCACGGCACCTTGCGCGGCACGGTTCGGGTTGGCCTTCAGCTCCAGAATCTCGGCCTGCAGCGCGATGGCTTCCAGCAGATCGTCCAGACCCTGTCCGGTGATGGCCGACACTTCGACATCCTGAACCTCGCCGGACATCTTCTCGACGATCACCTCATGCTGAAGCAGGTCGGTGCGCACCTTGTCCGGGTTGGCCTCGGGCTTGTCGACCTTGTTGATCGCAACGATCATCGGAACACCGGCGGCCTTGGCGTGGTTGATTGCCTCGACCGTCTGCGGCATTACAGCGTCATCCGCCGCGACAACCAGCACCACGATGTCCGTTACCTGAGCACCGCGCGAGCGCATCGAGGTAAAGGCCGCGTGGCCCGGCGTATCCAGGAAGGTCAACGTTGTGCCGTCGTTGGTCTGCACCTGATAGGCGCCGATATGCTGGGTAATGCCACCGGCCTCGCCCGCAACGACTTTGGCGTCGCGGATCGCGTCCAACAGCGAGGTTTTGCCGTGGTCGACGTGACCCATGATGGTAATGACCGGCGGACGGGGCTGCAGGTCTTCATCCTTGTCCTCGACATCCGAGATGACATCCTCGACATCCGCATCCGAAACCCGCACGACCTTGTGGCCGAATTCTTCGATGATCAGTTCGGCAGTGTCGGCGTCGATGGTCTGGTTCTGCGTGACCATCATACCCATGTTCATCAGCGACTTGACGACATCGGCGACGCGTTCGGCCATACGGTTGGCCAGTTCCGATACGACGATCGCCTCGGGCAGTTGAACCTCGCGGATCACCTTTTCCCGTTCGACCGAGCCGCCCATGGCTTTCTGCCGCGCACGCTCCTGCTTGCGCTTCATCGATGCCATCGAACGCTGCCGACCACCTTCACCGCCCGACAGCGCCTGATTCAGGGTCAGCTTGCCCGAACGGCGGCCATCATCACGGCCCTTGCCGCGCGTCTGACGCTGTTCGCGGTCCGCCTTGCGCGGTGTTTCCGCTGGCGCAGGCTTGCTGGCTGCGGGGGCCTTGGCCTTGGGCGCCTCTTTCGCGGCCGCGGCTTCTGCTGCGGCGCGCTGAGCGGCTTCTTCGGCCTCTTTCTGCTTGCGCTCTTCTTCCTCGGCTTTCTGCCGGGCTTTTTCCTCGGCCTCGCGCTGTTCGCGCTCTTTGGCCTCCTGTTCGGCGCGGCGGCGTTCACGCTCTTCGGCGCGCGCCTTTTCCTCGGCCTCGCGGCGTTCGGCTTCCTCGACCTCACGGGCCTTGGCCGCCTGCAACGCCTTCAGGCGCCGATTCATCTCGGCATCGGAAATCCCGGCCGGCCGGCGCGAAGGATCACCCGACGGCGCAGCGCCACCGCTGGGCTTGGACGCTCCCGGCTTGGGAACCACCACGCGCTTGCGTTTGGTTTCCACCACGACATTCTTGGTGCGTCCGTGGCTGAAACTCTGTTTCACATTCCCGGGGCGTGCCCCACCACGAAGACCCAATGTCTTTTTGCCGTCACTATCGCTCATAAAGCTTCTTACCCTTCCGCGCGGCCCTTGCCGCCGTCATCCATATCGCGCAAGCCACGCAGGCGCTGCGCTTCCTCTACAACACGTTTGGCGAGTCCGCCAGAGGCGAGCGCCGCATGAATCACCGTTTGGCGCCCAAATGCCGCCCCAAGCTCGTCTGCGGTCAGCCAGCCAATGTATTTCCCGAAATGCGGCGTGCTCAGCTTGGACTTGCCGCGCCCGGAACCATCGACCGCCTGAATCAGAACCCAGGCCTCTTCGCGATCAAGCCAGGACTTGACCTTTTCATACCCGGCGACCGCATCGCCGGACTTTCGCGCCAGGCTGATCAATTCGATCACGCGGCGCGACAATTGACGCTCCACCTCGTCCACAAGGTCCTGCGGTACAGTCACCTGCGCCTTGAACCCGCGTGCAAACAGCTTCTTGCCGACGGCTGTGTCCAGCGCCTTGCGATCCGCCGAGACATAAACGCCCCGACCCGGCAACTTGGACGCGACATCCGGGAAAACCTGCCCATCCGGGCCGGTTACAAAGCGGATCAGCCCGTACCGAGGCTGCACCTCGCCCGTGGCGATGCATTTCCGCTCTGGCCCTTCGGACCGTTCCTTTTGGACGCCACCGCGACCCATGTGTGCCACCCGAGGCCTAGAATCAGGCCTCGGCCTCCTCGTCTGCTGCTTCGTCCTCGACGTCTGCCTCGGGCTGCTCCAGACCGGCGGGGTCAACCCAGCCCAACATGACCCGGGCGGTCATCACCAGATCCTGTGCCTCTTCCAGCGTCACGCCAAAGGGTTCGAGAATACCGTCATCCTTGACCCGCTGGCCATCAACCGTGGTCCAGCCTCCGGCCAGTTCCCAGTCAGCGCAGGTTGCAAAGTCTTCCAGCGTCTTGACGCCGTCCTTGGCAAGCGCCTCAACCATTTGGGGTGTCAGGCCCTCAAATTCAATAAGGCTGTCCTCGGCACCCAGGCTGCGGGCGCTGTCCAGCGCCGCCTTGGCCTGTGCCTCAAGGAATTCGCGCGCACGGGCCTGCAGCTCGTTTGCAGTGCCTTCGTCGACGCCATCGATCACCAGCAGTTCGTCCAGCTCGACATAGGCCACTTCTTCCAGGTTGGTGAAGCCTTCCGAGACCAGCAGCTGGGCAAAGAATTCGTCCAGGTCCAAGCTGTCCATGAACAGCTGCGTGCGGGCTTCGAACTCCTTCTGACGGCGCGCCGATTCTTCGGCCTCGGTCATGATGTCGATGTCCAGACCGGTCAGCTGGCTGGCCAGACGCACGTTCTGACCACGGCGACCGATCGCCAGAGACAGCTGTTCCTCGGGCACGACGACTTCGATCTTGCCTGCTTCCTCGTCCAGAACCACCTTGGAAACCTCGGCGGGTTGCAGCGCATTCACCAGGAAGGTCGGCTGGTCTTCGTTCCACGGGATGATGTCGATCTTTTCGCCCTGCAGCTCGTTCACGACGGCCTGCACGCGGCTGCCGCGCATACCAACGCAGGCGCCGACGGGGTCGATCGAGTTGTCATACGAGATGACCGCGATCTTGGCACGCGAACCGGGGTCACGGGCCACGGCCTTGACCTCGATGATGCCGTCATAGATTTCCGGCACTTCCATCTTGAACAGCTCGGCCATGAACTCGGGCGCGGTGCGCGACAGGAAGATCTGGTGACCGCGCGTTTCGCGGCGCACTTCCTTGATGTAGGCGCGCACCCGGTCATTGGGGCGATAGCTTTCGCGGCCGATCTTGTCGTTGCGGCGCAGGACAGCCTCGGCCCCGCCCAGATCGACGATCACGTTGCCGAATTCCTCGCGCTTGACGGCGCCGTTGATGATGGTGCCGACACGATCCTTGAAGTCTTCGTACTGGCGGTCGCGCTCGGCCTCACGGACCTTCTGCAGGATGACCTGTTTGGCCGACTGCGCGGCGATCCGGCCCATTTCCACGGGCGGAACCTCTTCCTGGAACACGTCGCCCACCTGCGGACCGGTCGAGAAATCCTCGATCGGCTGTCCGTCGCGCAGCCAGACCGCGCGGCCATCCTTGCTGGGCTCGAAATAGGCGCGCGCCTGATCGACGTTCATCTCGGCCTGATAATTCTCAAGCTCTTCCTCATCGACCACGGTGCGGACGCGGGTAAAAGTCGCCTTGCCGGTCTTGCGGTCGATCGACACGCGGATGTCCATCTCGGCACCGTATCGGCTCTTGGCGGCGCGGGCGAGCGATTCCTCCATCGCTTCGACGACCAGACCGGGGTCGATCATCTTTTCGCGGGCCACGGCCTCGGCGGTCTGCAACAGCTCAAGCTGGTTTGCTGAGGTGATTGCCATCAGTTCGTCTCCTCTTCGGACCCTTCGGTCTCAATCTCGTCGAAAGCGTTTTCGTTCAGGGCGCCGGCATCCTTGCGCTGGCGCAGCATTTCCTTGATCAGGTCATCGGTCAGAACCAGCTTGGCATCGCTCAGCCAGTCGAATTGAAGACCGATGGTGACGGTCTCTTCGCCGTTGGGGATGTTGATCAGAACCTCGTCCCCCTCGACGCCGGCCAGTTCCCCCTTGAAGCGGCGGCGACCGTCGATCAGTTCGGTGGTTTCCAGCTTGGCCTCGTAGCCCTCGAACGTCTCGAAATCCTTAAGCCGCGTCAGCGGGCGGTCGATGCCGGGGCTGGACACCTCGAGCGTGTAGGCGTCAAGGATCGGGTCCTCGACATCCAGCGTGGCGCTGACCGCGTTCGAGATCTCGGCGCAATCATCCACCTCGATGCCACCATCGGGCTTGTCGGCCATGATCTGCAGCGTGGTCTGCTTGCCGCTCATCAGGCGGATGCGGACCAACTCATACCCCAGATCCTCGATCACCGGAGTGATGATCTCGGCCAATCGTCGGTCGATCGCCGCCTTGGCTATCAGGTCGTTTGTCATATGGTGCTCTACCCTTCGATCGGGCACAAAAAAACGGGCGCGCGGCCCGTCGAATTTTCCGGTGGAGCCTCGGACCAGAAGTCCGACACGCCGCTGTTGCAACTGCATATACGCAGGACGCCCCGAGTCTGCAACCCCTGCCGTCAACCAACGGACAATCCGCGTCAGTTTTCAGGTCGGTCTCAGGCCATCCACCAGCGTTCCGCGATGCGCCCATCGTCCAACGGCGCGCCCTGCCCGATCCGGCGTGGCAGACCCACGGTGCCGGAGATTGCCAGCGACATCTCTGATTCGTTGGGGAAGAACCGCACGCCACCCAGACCGCGCAGCCCTTGCGCCGCCGGCAGCACCGACACGTCCACGTATCGATCGCGGAGTGCCTCGGCGCGCACGGCCGGGTCGGGGATCACGATGATATCGACCGCCTCCAGCCAGCCGGCACGGCCATCCTTGTAGTGGCCCGCGACCCGGCGGCCGCGGAAATGGCGCCCGTCTTCGGCCCGTTCGACCCGGTAACTCCCGGTGCCGTTCGCCTGCTGCAGCGGCGAAACGCTCTGCCCGTCGCGGGTAATGACGAACCGGGTATCGGCCAGCAGGAAAGGCAGGCCGGGGTTGGCCTCGGCCAGTTCGATCCGTATGCGGTCCGGCGCCAGGGCTTCGGCGCGCCCGACCTCGGACATGACCGCCAGAACATCCCCGGCCGTCAGCGCCGCACCGTCGTGAAACACTGCATCCGCACGCAGGTCGAAGGTCCAGACCCGGGCCTCGGAATCGGTCTGCCATGCGGTCGCCAGCTCGCCGCGCAGAGTGCCGTCCGGCGCGATCTCGGTCAGGGTGTCGAACACCGCACCCCGGGCCAGCCGGTCCAGGCTGTCATCGCGCGGCACGGCGATGCGCAGCACGCCGCCCGATTTCGGCGTATCCGCCAGCGAGGCCCCCGTCGCGGCCAGTAGGGCTGCGGCGGCACCCGAGGTGAACAGAGCACGGCGGTCGATGCGGGTCATGCAACCTCCTGCGCGGTTCGGTCCATGATGCGCACCAGTTCGGCGCTGATCCCAGGCTCCGACAGGGCGTGACCGGCCTGCCGCACCATCATCAGCTCGGCCTCGGGCCATTTCTCGGCCAGGCTCCAGGCCGCCTGCGGGGGGCAGATCATGTCGTAACGGCCTTGCACGATATGGCCGGGGATATGTGCGATCCGGTCCATCCGGTCCAGAATCTGGCCGTCATATTCCAGAAACGCCTTGTTGATGAAATAGTGATTCTCGAGCCGCGCGAAGGTGCGCGCATATTCGCCGGGGCTTTCACCGACGGCCCCGTTCGTGTGGATCGAGGCCAGCGCGTTTTCCCAGTGCGACCAGGCGCGGGCGTACAGGATCTCAGTCGCGCGATCGCCCGAAAACAGCCGCTTGTTGTAGGCGCCGATGGTGTCGGACAGTTCCGAGTCGCGCAGCAGCGAGGTGAAGCGTGCCCATTGCTCAGGCCAGAACTTGCCGGCCCCGCCGCCATAGAACCAGTCAAGCTCCGCCTGCGTTGCCAGAAACACGCCGCGTAGAACCAGGCGGGTCACCCGGTCGGGATGGGTTTGGGCATAGATCAGCGCCAGCGTGGCGCCCCAGCTGCCGCCGAATACGATCCAGTCGTCGATCTCGAACAGTTTCCGCAGGCGCTCGATATCGGCCACCAGGTGCCACGTCGTGTTGTTCTCGACCGAGGCCGTGGGCCGCGACCGGCCGCAGCCGCGCTGGTCGAACAGAATCACCCGGTAGACCTCGGGGTCGAAATAGCGCCGCATGGCCGGGCTGCAGCCGCCACCGGGGCCGCCATGCAGAACCACCACCGCAATCCCGTCGGGATTGCCGCATTGTTCCACATAGATGCGGTGCCCGTCGCCCATATCCACCACGCGCTGGTCGAACGGATCGACCGGCGGGTAAAGATATTGCACTGCGCGCTTTTGGTCCGGGTACTTGTCCATTATGGCCCTATATAGTCCTACAGCGTAAAAGAGCACACGGAGACAGGAATGCAAGCGCATCCGAACACGGTTGACCCGTCCGAGATCGCAAAATTCGAGGCCATGGCCGCCGAATGGTGGGACCCGCACGGGAAATTCAAACCTCTGCACATGCTCAATCCGTGCCGTCTGGACTATATCACACAGCAGATCGCGGGCGAATTTGACCGGGATCTGACGGGTGCGAAACCGTTCGAGGGCCTGCGCCTGCTGGATATCGGCTGCGGCGGCGGGCTGCTGAGCGAGCCGATGGCGCGGCTGGGCGCCGAGGTCGTGGGCGCCGACGCGGCCGAGCGCAACCTGCCCGTGGCCCGCATCCATGCCGAGCAATCCGGCCTGCAGATCGACTATCGCCACACCACCGCCGAGGCGATGGCCGACGCGGGCGAGCAGTTCGACGTGGTCCTGAACATGGAGGTGGTCGAGCATGTGGCCGACCCGCTGGCCTATCTGACCGCCACGCAACAGCTGCTGAAACCCGGCGGGCTGGAAATCTGTTCGACCATCAACCGCAACCCGAAATCCTATGCGATGGCGATTTTCGGGGCCGAGGTCGTCATGCGCTGGCTGCCGCGCGGCACGCATGAATGGTCCAAGTTCATCACCCCGGACGAGCTGTTCGACCTGCTGCGCCAGGCTGGTCTGGACCCGGTGGACCGCAAGGGATTCGTGTTCAACCCGATCACCTGGAGCTGGTCGATCTCGGACCGGGACCTGAGCGTGAACTACGTCACCGCCAGCGTGAAGCCGGGCTGAGGCCTATTCCTCTTCCAGCTTCATGCGCAGGTCGCGCAGAACCGGCAGGGTCGTGCGCACACGCTCAAGGCCCAGCTCGCCCACGACACGGTTGATCAGAGGCGCGATGGCCGAGATCGCCTGATCCCGCGCCCGGCGGCCGGCCGGGCTGATCGCCACCATCTTGCGGCGGGCATCGTCCCAATCGGGGCGGATGTGGATGTATCCGGCCCATTCCAGCTTGGCCAAGGTGTTGGTCATCGCCCCACGCGTCACGTGGAATGTGCTGGCCAGCTGGGCGGGCGTCCGCTCGCCCCCCACGAACACCAAGTGGTTCAGCACCGAGAAATGCGAGATTTCCATGCCCTTGGGCAGAACCCGGCTCAGCCGATTCCGCAGTAATTGGTCCGCGGTCAGGATCTCGCTGAACAGCGCGACCGCAAGGGCGTTGGTTTCGTCAGTCATTACCCGGTTCTGGATCAGGGCCCGTCGAACGGGCGAACATGTGTCAAGGACGGCACGCGCCGCCGTGCCTCTGTAACAGACCTATCATCCAGATCAAAAAAGTGAATGCCGGTCTGAGTGCCTGCGTCGATCAGCACCTCGCCCCAGGGCGACACGACCATGCTGTGCCCGTGGGTATGGCGCGTCTTGCCGCGGGTCTTGGGGTGTTCCCCGGTCTGCGCGGGGGCAATGACCCAACAGCCGGTCTCGATGGCGCGGGCGCGCAGAAGCGGCTCCCAATGGGCCGCGCCGGTCACCGGAGAGAACGCAGCCGGAACCGTCAGGATCGTGGCCCCGCCCTGTGCCAGCGCGGCGTGCAGATGCGGGAACCGGATGTCATAGCAGATGGTCATGCCGACCTTGCCGAAGGCGGTCTCGGCAATCACCGCCCGCGACCCGGGCCGATAGCTGGCCGATTCGCGAAAAGTCTCGGTCTCGGTGACCTGCACGTCGAACATGTGGATCTTGTCATAGCGCGCCACGATCCCGCCCTGCGGGTCGATCATGAAGGACCGGTTGGCGAACCGCCCGTCGGCGTCATGAGTCTTCAGCCCCAGCGATCCGATCAGCAGCCACACGCCCAATTCCGCCGCCTGTTCGCGCAGGCCCGCCAGTGTGATGTCGTCTTCCTCGTGCTGCAGCACCTCGCGTTGGCGCGTTCCGCTGGTCGAGACGCAGTTGGTGACCTCGGGCGTCAGGATGAACCCCGCGCCCTTGCCCGCGGCCTCGTCCATCATGGCGCGCACCATGTCCAGGTTCGCGGTCGGGTCGTCCGACGAGGTGATCTGCAGCAGCGCGGTTCTCATCAGGCGGCCAATAGCGGGTCCAGTTTGCCGGCCTGTTCGAGTTCGTACAGGTCGTCGCAGCCACCGACATGTGTGTCACCAATGAAGATCTGAGGCACCGTGCGCCGTCCGCCCGCCCGCTGGATCATCTCGGGTTTGCGTTTGGGGTTCATCAAAACGTCGATTTCCTCGAAGGCGACGCCTTTCTGATTCAGCAGCCGTTTGGCCGCGTGGCAAAAGCCGCACAGCGGCGAGGTATATATGACAACCGGTTTCATGGTCCGTTCCCTTGGATTTCGCGCAATCTAGGGGGAATTAGGCATCCTTGGCAACGCGCGCCAGTACCAACACGGAAATATCATCCGCCCCGGCCGCCCGGCAGGCGCGGGCGCAGGCCGCCAGGGTTGCACCCGATGTCATCACGTCATCGACCAGCAGCACGTGGCGCCCCGTCAGGCGGTCCGCCCGGTGCGGATGCACGGTGATCGCATCGCGCAGCGTATCCGCACGCTCGGCCGCCGTTTTGCCTTCCAGCGGTGGGGTACGCCGCTTGCGTATCAACAGATCCGGACAGACCGGCAGGCCCGCCTCCTTTCCCAGTTGGAGCGACAAAAGAGCGGACTGGTTGTATCGGCGCTTCAGCAGCCGCGACCAATGCAGCGGCACCGGGGCGATCACCGTATCCGGTCGAAACAGGGTGCGACCGGCCTGCGCCATCCAACGCGCCGCAGGTTTTGCCAGTTCGGAACGATCCCCGTGCTTCAGGGCCAGAACCAGTGACCGCGCCCGTCCCTGATACAGCAATGCCGCGCGCGCCTCGGCCCACGGTTGTGGGCGGCGCAAACAATCGTCGCAGTCGATTCGGTGACCATCATCGCTGCCAGGCACCGGCGCACCGCAACTGTGGCAGACCGTCCCGCCGATGAACGGGGTCTCGCGCCAGCACGGCCCGCACAGGCCGAAATCCGAGGCCGCCATCTCGCCGCAGCCGATGCAGCGTGGCGGATACACGACCTCGATCGCGGTTTGAATCCGCTGCCATATGCGATAATTGCGGCTTATGGATTTGCCAGCACCCAATGCACCCTCGCTGTTCGATCGCAAAGCGCTTGCGGCACACCGCGCGCGGATCAGCGACGAAGCCCTTTTTCTGCACCACGCCGCCATGGACGAGGTGCAGGATCGCCTTTCCATGGTTAACAAATCCTTTACTGCGCCAGCGATCGTAGCCCCCTACCCCGAGATTTGGGCGCCGGTCCTGCCGGGCGCCCGGGTCGTGGCCGATGCCGACGTGCTGGACCTCAAGCCCGCTGCGCATGATCTGGTGGTCCATGCGATGGCCCTGCATTGGGCCAACGATCCGGTGGGACAGCTGATCCAATGTGCCCGCGCGCTGCAGCCCGACGGGTTGTTGTTGGTGGTGTGTCTGGGCGGTGAAACGCTATACGAATTGCGGGCCGCGCTGGGTCAGGCCGAGGTCGAGGTGACCGGCGGTCTCAGCCCCCGTGTCGCGCCGATGGCCGAGTTGCGAGATCTTGGCGCGCTGCTGCAGCGTGCGGGTTTTGCATTGCCTGTTGCGGACAAAGTGCCCCTGACGGCGACGTATCGCGACCTGTGGCACCTGA
>NZ_JBXWSK010000031.1:0-38436 GCF_059613385.1 Ruegeria sp. BHSA162 | reverse complement strand
TGCGGCCGATTTGCGGCGCGGACGGCGCCGACGGTTGGCGAGGCCATTTGTGCCCTGCGGTTTCGGGCCACGGCGTCGATTGCGCTGGCGATTGCCGGGCTTGGCGGCCTCTGCGGCTTCGGGTGCCGCTCCGCTGGCGACCGGGATCTCGATCTTCATCAATTTCTGAATCTGACGCAGCAGATCAAATTCATCCGGTGCGCAGAAGGCGATGGCTTCGCCTTCGCGGCCGGCCCGAGCGGTGCGGCCAATGCGGTGCACATAGTTGTCAGGAACGTCCGGCAGGTCATAGTTGATGACATAGGCCACCCCTGGAATGTCGATGCCACGGGCTGCCACGTCGGTGGCAACCAGAACTGTGATCTCGCCGGCGCGGAAGGCCTTGATGGCGCGATCCCGCTGGCCCTGGCTCTTGTTGCCATGGATCGATGCTGCGTTGTAGCCGTCGGCCACCAACCCTTTCATCAGCTTTTCCGCACCATGCTTGGTCCGGGAGAACACAAGCGTCAGGGCGTCGGTATCACGCGAAAGGATCTCGCGCAGCTTGGCGGGTTTTCCCGGCTTTTCAACGAAATGCACCGACTGGGTGATCTTGTCGGCCGCCTTGCCCGGAGGCGAGACCTGCACCCGTTGCGGGTTGGTCAGGTAGGCGCGGCTGAGTTCCTCCATCTGCTTCGGCATGGTGGCCGAGAACAGCATGGTCTGGCGCGGAGTGCCCAGTTGCGGCGCGATTTTGCGCAGAGCGTGGATGAAGCCGAGGTCCAGCATCTGGTCGGCCTCATCCAGAACTAGGTGCCGAACCGAGCCGAGATCGACCGCGCCACGTTCCATCAGGTCGATCAAACGACCGGGGGTCGCGACAAGAATATCGGTCCCACGCGACAGGAACATGATCTGTTTGTTGATCGACTGTCCGCCCACAACTGTGGCCACGCGCAGTTTCGTCTTTTTGGTAAGCGTGCGGAGGCTTTCAGCGATCTGGTTCACCAGTTCGCGGGTTGGAGCGAGGATCAGCGCCTTGGCGGTTTTGGGTGCCGGTTTGCCGGGCTGCGCCAGAAGGTGGTCGATCAGCGGCAGGCCAAAGGCCAGCGTCTTGCCGGTGCCGGTCTGTGCAAGGCCCAGAATGTCATGTCCTTCCAAGGCCAACGGGATGGCCTGGTTCTGGATCGGTGTGGGTTGAGTGAAATTTGCGCGCTCGAGCGCGTCGTTCAGTGCCGGCGCGAGGCCGAGCATGTCGAAATCGAACAAGTCGTCTTCCTTTGTGATCCGCACCGGCATTGGCCGTACGCGAACAAGAGTAGCTGGCCGCGCGGATTGCACGACCGGCAGGGAGTGTGCGCAGCCTCAGGATTTGCGGGCGAGTCCCGCAACGTCCGGCTTTTGCGTCAAGAACCCTGCGTGAATGGGAACTGGGAAATTTGGGCGCTATCTCGGACCTCGGTTCGGTCCGCGTGCTCACGCGGCAGCGCTGTGGCGTAGATGAGCGCTGCTGAGGCGAATGTCAAGCCAACACCGGCAGTCAAGGCTGCCGGTGTCCTATCCGTTGCAAATGGATGGTCAACGACGAGGCGTCGGGGCGGCGGCAGCCAGCGCCTTTTCGACTGCCTGTGCGGTGGAGGGGTGCCCGGCCTTGGACAGGCACGAAGCAATTATACCCGCGTCAGGGCGCTCGGGGCGCTTGCCGGGCTTGGGACGATCGCCCAGGCAGCTTTGGAGCGCAGATTGCGGAACGCCAATCTCGCTGGCGATCTTGCCAAGATCAGGTCCGCGGTGCCCTGTCTGAGCCTGCGCCACTGTGCCGAAGAGCATCAGGCCTCCCAGACAGATTACCGAGACATAGCTGAGGGGATGGTACATTTTTTGTCCTTCAGAAGTTTTTCGTATGTTTGCGGTTCTTGGTGTTTATGCAGATTGCGTGTGCAATCCGTTTTTGAAACGCACGACGGGAATTACTCCGTCGCGGAAATCTTGCCGATCACAGAATTGGTTGCGGTCCCTGAGCTGAATTAGGATTTTGTTAAAACTGGCAGTGCGTTACTTGTTGCGCGCTGTTGCGTCGGAGCTTGACTGAGCGCCCGGTTTCGCGTATAAGTTGTGTCATGCTAGAAGAAGTGGGCAACGGCCCCGGGGCGACCCGGCGGCCGTTTTTCATTTCTCTCGTGCGGAGATCACTCACGCATGAGGTCACAGGCAAACATGACTTTGATTACCCCGGAAGAGCGGATGTCCCGGACGGCCGAGCTATTGCAGTCGTTGGAAGTGTCCATTCGCGGTTTGCGGCAAGCGGCGGAAGACCTGCGCAGGCGGATCGAGGCCGGGGAGGATGAAGACCTGGCGAGTTCAGCCAGACAACTCGGACAGCTAGAGGGGCTGATCCGAAGTTGCCAGAAAGTGGAGACAAGCTTTGTCGAACAGTGTCACAGACAAGCGGGAATTGCCCAAGGGGGCTATGCGCTCGACCTGGAGCGGGCCCGATCTGAGATCGGGTGCCGATTGGCTCGCCTCCGCGCCTGCTGCGGTGCGGGACAGATTTCTGAGTGAGATCGGGGAGGGGGGGCTGTGTGCCCTCCCTTTCCTGTTCGAGTTCTGGGCGCTGCCGCATCAGCTGCCGCCCGAGGGCGAATGGCGGTCCTGGGTCATCATGGGCGGGCGCGGCGCGGGCAAGACGCGGGCCGGGGCCGAATGGGTGCGATCCATGGTCGAGGGGGCCAAGCCGTTTGATGAGGGCGAGGCCCGGCGCGTGGCGCTGGTGGGCGAGACCTTTGACCAGGTGCGCGACGTGATGATCTTTGGCGACAGCGGGATCATGCAGTGCTCTCCACCCGACCGGCGGCCGCAGTGGAAGGCATCCGAGCGCAAGCTGGTCTGGCCCAACGGGGCCGAGGCGCAGGCCTTTTCGGCGCATGACCCCGAGGGGCTGCGGGGGCCGCAGTTCGATGCGGCCTGGGTGGATGAACTGGCCAAGTGGAAAAAGGCGGGTGAGACCTGGGACATGCTGCAATTCGCGTTGCGGCTGGGCGAGCGGCCGCGGGTCTGCGTCACCACGACGCCGCGCAACGTGAAGGTTTTGAAGGATCTTCTGGCGGCGCCGTCCACGGTGATGACCCACGCGCCGACCGAGGCGAACCGGGCCAACCTGGCGGTGTCCTTTTTGCAGGAGGTGCGCGCGCGCTATGCCGGCACACGGCTGGGGCGGCAGGAACTGGACGGGGTGCTGCTGGCCGATGCCGAGGGGGCGCTGTGGACCGGTTCGATGCTGGATTCGGCGCGGGTCGGGGCGGTGCCCGAGCTGGACCGCGTGGTGGTGGCGCTGGACCCGGCGGTGACGGGCGGGTCGGGCGCGGATGCCTGCGGGATCGTGGTGGTGGGCGCGCAGTTGCAGGGGCCGCCCGAGGAGTGGCGCGCCTATGTGCTGGCCGACGGGACGGTGCAGGGCGTTGGCCCGGCGGGCTGGGCGCGTGCGGCGATTGATGCGATGGACGAATTCGGGGCCGAGCGGCTGGTGGCCGAGGTCAACCAGGGCGGACAGTTGGTCGAAGAGGTGGTGCGGCAGGTGGACCCTCTGGTCCCGTTCCGGGCGGTGCGGGCCTCGCGCGGGAAGGTGGCGCGGGCCGAGCCGGTGGCGGCGCTGTATGAGCAGGGGCGGGTGTTCCATGTCGCCGGGCTGGACGCGCTGGAGGAACAGATGTGCCAGATGACCGCGCGCGGGTTCGAGGGGCAGGACTCGCCCGACCGGGTCGATGCGCTGGTCTGGGCGCTGCATGAGCTGGTGGTGGGGCCGGCCGCTGCATATCGGAGGCCGAGGGTGCGGGTTTTGTGATCAGCCCTCGGGCTTTTCGAACTTGGCGAAGGCCTCGGCGTAGTCGGGGTGCCAGCGCGAGAGGGCGGGGCGATTGTGGATGATGTCCTCGGCAGCCCATTGAACCCGGCGGCGGTCGCGTTCGGCATCGACGTCGTTGTCGGGGCAGAGGATGTAGAAATCGCCCTGGGCCATGCGGTCCAGGAAATAGTCGACGGTCTGCTCGCTGGTCCAGGCGGCGGCCGGTTTTTCGGGCAGGAATGACGCGATCATGCCGGTATAGGTGAAGCCCGGAACAAAGAGATGCGCGGTGATGGGCACGCCGGCCTCGCGCAGCTCGTGCGCGAGCTGTTCGGTCAGCGTTTTGACGGCGGCCTTGGACACGTTGTAGCCGGGGTTGCCTGGCGGGGAGGTGATCCCCTGCTTTGACCCGGTGTTGATGACGACGGCCGGGCGGTCAGCCTCGATCATGCGGGGCAGGAAGGCGTGGATGCCGCGCAGGACCCCCAGAAAGTTCACGTCGAGAATTTTCTGCCAGTTGTCGAATGACTCCCATGTTTTCGTAGGCAGGCTGATCCCTGCATTGTTCATCAAGACGGCAACCTGCCCTGCGGCGAAAGCTGTGTCGGCCAGGTTTTCCATTTCGGCTTGTGAGGTGACATCCGTCGGCACCGCAGTGATGTTTACCGCGTCAAGGCCTGCCTTCAGGTCTTCCGTCGTTTCGTCCAGCGCCTGTCCCGGAAGATCGGCCAGTATCACGTTTATCCCGGCCTGGGCAAAACGCTGAGCCGCGACGCGCCCGACTCCGCTGGCGGCGCCGGTCACGACGGCGATCCCTCCGGTTTTCACTGCGCTTTCATACATGGCTGACCCCTCCTGAAGCTCCGATGCAGAGGGTAGCGCATTTCCGTCGGATGCCGAGGTTTATCCTGCGGGCACAGGTTCCAAAGCCGTTGCGCAACCGCCGTACGCCCCATTCCCGAGGCCTAAAGATCTTTCCGTCATAACTCCTTTCAACAAGCCGGGCAGAGCGGCGGCAGAAAGGAGCATCTGGACATGGTATTCGATTTCTTGCGTCGTGGATCGGCTGAGAAAGCCCCCGAGGCAAAAGCAAGCGCGGCCGGGCCAGTGGTGGCCTGGCAGACCGGCGGCCGCGTTGCCTGGAGCCCGCGGGACACAGCCTCGCTGACGCGCACGGGGTTTTCGGGCAACCCGGTGGGGTTCCGGTCGGTCAAGCTGATTGCCGAGGCGGCGGCGGCGCTGCCTCTGGTCCTGCAGGACGATGCACAGCGGTACGAGACGCACCCGGTTCTGCGCCTGATGCGTCGTCCGAACGCGGCGCAGGGCAAGGCCGAGCTGCTGGAGGCGCTGTTCGGGCAGCTGCTGCTGTCGGGCAACGCCTATGTCGAGGCGGTGCAGGCCGAGGGCGGACTGCCGGTCGAGCTGCATGTGCTGCGCTCGGACCGGATGAGCGTGGTGCCGGGGGCGGATGGCTGGCCCAGGGCCTATGATTATACCGCCGGGGGCAAGACGCACCGGTTCCCTGCCGAGGCCATCTGCCACATCAAGTCGTTCCATCCGCAGGATGACCATTACGGGTTCTCGCCCATGCAGGCGGCGGCGATGGCGATCGACGTGCACAACAGCGCCTCGCGCTGGTCGAAATCGCTGTTGGACAATGCCGCTCGGCCCTCGGGGGCGCTGGTGTGGAAAGGCGGCGACGGGCAGGGCGTGATGGCCGAAGAGCAGTTCCGCCGCCTGAGCGACGAGATCGAGGCGAACTATCGCGGGGCGCGCAATGCCGGGCGTCCGATGGTTCTGGAAGGGGGGCTGGATTGGAAGCCGATGGGATTTTCGCCCTCGGACATGGAGTTTCAGAAGACCAAGGAAGCCGCCGCCCGCGAGATCGCGCTGGCCTTCGGTGTCCCGCCGATGCTGCTGGGGATCCAGGGTGACGCGACCTATTCGAACTATCAGGAGGCCAACCGGGCGTTCTATCGCCTGACCGTCCTGCCCCTGGTGACGCGGGTGGCGGCGGCGTTGTCGGACTGGCTGTCGGACTTTATCGGCGAGGATCTTGTGCTGAAGCCCGATCTGGACCAGGTGCCGGCGCTGGCGGCGGAGCGTGACGCGCAATGGGCGCGGGTGGCCAACGCCGATTTCCTGACGGATGCCGAAAAGCGTGCTCTGCTGGGCCTGCCGGCGCTGGCGGAGACGGCGGATGGCTGACACGCCGGGATATCCGCCCTTTGACTGCGCGCCGGGCCTGCGTCTGGCCTCGCACGAGAGGGTGGCCGAGATCCAGCATGCGCATCTGTGCAGGCGACTGGATCAGATCGAGGAAATGATGGAACGGCTGGAGCGGCGGTTGTGGCTGACGGTCTATGGCGTGGCGGCGGTGATCCTGGCGCAGGCGTTCCAGTCTTTCCTGCCGGTGGCGCCATGAATTCAGTGGCTTACGAGGAGTTGTTCATGGATTTGGAACGCAAGTTCGCGCGGTTCGGCGATGGGCTGTCGGTGACCGAAGACACGGTGATCGAGGGCTATGCCAGCCTGTTCGGCCAGGTCGATCAGGGCCGCGACGTGGTGCAGAAAGGTGCCTATGCCGCGTCGCTGGCCGGGCTTAAGGCGGCCGGTCAGCGGGTCAAGATGTTGTGGCAGCACGACCCGGCCCAGCCCATCGGCGTGTGGGACGAGGTGCGCGAGGATGAGCGCGGCCTGTGGGTCAAGGGGCGGTTGCTGCAGAGCACCCAGAAGGGGCGCGAAGCGGCCGAGCTGATCCGCGCGGGTGCGCTGGACGGGCTGTCGATCGGCTATCGCACCAAGCGGGCCGTGAAGGATGACAAGGGCCGGCGGCTCTTGACGGAACTGGAGCTGTGGGAGGTGTCGCTGGTGACCTTCCCGATGCTGCCCAGTGCGCGGGTGGCGGCAAAGGGGACGGACCCCGATGCCGAGGACACCTGGCGCAGTATTGCCGAGGTGTTCCAGAGCGCCCGGCAGGAGCTGGCGCGACCCTAGCGCGCCTCAACCCCCACCCAGAAAGGAAGTGCTGATGAGCAAGACCGAGATCGCGGCCTTGACCGGAGAGGGTGTGCCCCTGGTTCAGGAGGTGAAGCAGGCGATGGCTGGCTTCGTGAGTGAATTCAAGGACCTGAAGGCTGAAGTTCAACAGAAAATGCAACAAACAGAAGAGCGACTGACCATGCTGGATCGTAAATCAACCATCGCGGCGCGCCCGCATCTTGCGGCCTCGACCCTGGAGGAAGCGCCGCACCAGAAGGCCTTTGACGCCTATGTACGCTCGGGCGATGACGATGCCCTGCGTGGGCTGGAAATCGAGGCCAAGTCGCTGTCGACGGCCGTCAACAGCGATGGCGGCTACCTGGTCGATCCACAGACCGCCGAGATGATCAAGTCGGTACTGAAATCCACCGCCTCGATCCGCTCGATCGCGTCGGTCGTGAATGTCGAGGCCAATTCGTTCGACGTGCTGATCGATCATACCGATGTAGGCGCGGGCTGGGCTGCCGAGAACGCCACCGCCGCCGAGACCGGCACCCCGTCGATCGACCGCATCTCGATCCCGCTGCACGAGCTGAGCGCGCTGCCCAAGGCTTCGCAGCGGCTGCTGGATGACAGCGCATTCGACGTCGAGGGCTGGCTGGCCGGCCGTATCGCCGACAAGTTCGCCCGCGCCGAGGCGGCGGCTTTCATCAACGGTGACGGCATCGACAAGCCCAAGGGCATCCTGAGCCATCCGGCGGTGGACAATGATGTCTGGACCTGGGGCAACCTGGGCTATGTGCCCACCGGTGTCGCGGGCGGCATCGACGCGGATGCGATCGTGGACGTGGTCTATGCGCTGGGCGCGCAGTACCGCGTGAACGGCACCTTCGTGATGAACTCAAAAACCGCCGGCGTGATCCGCAAGCTGAAGGATGCCGACGGCCGCTTCCTGTGGTCGGACGGCCTAGCCGCGGGTGAGCCCGCGCGCCTGATGGGCTATCCGGTGCTGATCGCCGAGGACATGCCCGATCCGGGCACCGACAGCTTCTCGATCGCCTTCGGTGACTTCTCGGCCGGCTATACCATTGCCGAGCGCCCCGACCTGCGCGTGCTGCGTGATCCGTTCAGCGCCAAGCCGCATGTCCTGTTCTATGCCACCAAGCGCGTGGGCGGCGACATCAGCGACTTTGCCGCGATCAAGCTGGTGAAATTCGGCACCGCCTAAGCGGTGACGGATCCGGGGGGCCGGTGGGTCGGTCCCTCGGGCGGCGGGCGCGGGTCGGGGTGAGATCCCCCGCGTTGTCTAGCTGCTCCCCTCCGTCCGAGCAACGTGGGGCGGCACGTGCCCGCCATTTTCCAAGGATGCGGCCCCCGGAGGGGTCCGAGATTGCGGAGTGAATGGATGATGTTGATCGAAGAAACCGCCATCGCGGATGCGGCGCTGCCGGTGGATCAGTTCAAGGCGCATCTGCGGCTGGGCACGGGATTTGCCGAGATCAGCCTGCAGGACGACGTGTTGAAGGGGTTCCTGAGGGCGGCGATGGCCGCGATCGAGGCGCGCACGGGCAAAGTGCTGATATCGCGCAGTTTCACCTGGACCCTGAGCCGCTGGCGCAACGACGCGGGCGAGGTTCTGCCGGTCGCGCCGGTGACGAGTATCTACGCGGTGACGCTGACCGACGCGCAGGGCGCCCAGCAGGTGGTGGCGCCCGGGGCCTATCGCCTGGAGCGCGACAACCAGCGCCCTTGCCTGCGCCCGATGGGGGCTTGCCTGCCCGCCATTCCCACCGGTGGAGAGGTGACCATCGCGCTGACGGCTGGGATGGCGGCGGATTGGGGCGGGCTGCCGGCGGATCTGGGGCAGGCGGTGCTGCTGCTGGCGACGCATTACTATGAGTATCGCGACGAGACCAGCCTGAGTGACGGCTGCATGCCCTTCGGCGTGACCAGCCTGATCCAGCGCTATCGCATGGTGCGTTTCGGCGCGGGGGTGATGCAATGAGCGCGCCCCACCCGAACCGGCAGCTGGTGCTGGAGGCCCCGGTGCGGGTAGCCGATGGCGCGGGCGGCTATGCCGAGACGTGGGCGCCTCTGGGCACGCTGTGGGCTGAGGTGACCGCCCGGACCGGCACCGAGCGCGCGGTCGCGAATGTGCCGGTGTCGCGCGTGAGTTACCGCATCGTTGTGCGTGGCGCGCCCGAGGGGTCGTCGATGCGCCCGGCACCCGATCAGAGGTTTCGCGAGGGCGAGCGGCGCTTCGTGATCCGCGCCGTGGCCGAATACGACCCGGCCGGTCGCTATCTGACCTGTTTCGCGGATGAGGAGGTGGCGGCATGAGCTATGGCGTTTCGGCCGCGCTGCAGGCGGCTGTGTTCCAGCAACTTGTCAACGACAGGGGCATTTTGGCCCAGGTCGGCGACGCGGTTTATGACGCGGTGCCTTCGGGGACATTGCCGCAGACCTACGTCACCCTGGGTCCGGAAGAGGTGCGCGACGCCTCGGACAAGACGGGGCAGGGCACTTTGCATCGGTTCACCGTATCGGTGGTCTCGGAGGCCGCCGGCTTCGGCGCGGCCAAGACCTTGGCCGGGGCCGTGTGCGACGCGCTGGACGGGGCCGCGCTGACGCTGGATCGGGGGCGGCTGGTGGGGCTGTGGTTCGAGCGGGCCTCGGCCCGGCGCACCGGGACAGGTGGCGCGATCCGGCAGATCGACCTGAGATTCCGCGCCCGCGTGGAAGACAACTAAGCAATCATTGGAGAGAGCATATGGGTGCCCAGAACGGTAAGGACCTGCTGGTCAAGGTGGACATGAACGGCACGGGTCTGTTCGAAACAATCGCGGGGCTGCGCGCCACGCGGATCAGTTTCAACGCGGAAAGCGTGGATGTCACCTCGTTGGAGAGCCAAGGCGGCTGGCGCGAGCTGCTGTCGGGGGCGGGGGTCAAGTCGGCCTCGATTTCCGGATCGGGCGTGTTCAAGGACGCCGGCACGGATGAACGCGCGCGGCAGTTGTTCTTTGACGGCGAAACGCCCGCCTTTCAGGTGATCATCCCCGATTTCGGCATCGTCGAAGGACCGTTCCAAGTGACCGGGATCGAGTATGCCGGCTCGCATAATGGCGAAGCGACCTATGAGATGAGCCTGGCCAGCGCCGGTGCTCTGACCTTCGTGGCGTTGTGATGGTCAATCCGTGGGCGGGAGAAGTGGCGCTGGTGGTCGATGGCCAGCGCCGGGTGCTGAAGCTGACGCTGGGCGCGTTGGCCGAGCTGGAGCAGGAGCTGGGCGCAGGGTCTTTGGTGGAACTGGTGCAGCGGTTCGAGAGCGGCGCCTATTCCAGCGGTGACGTGCTGGCGCTGATCTTGGCGGGGTTGCGCGGTGGCGGGATGGATGTGACCCGCGCCGACATGTTGCGGGCCGAGATAGAGGGCGGCCCGATGGCGGCGGCGCGGGCGGCGGCCGAGCTGCTGGCGCGGGCCTTCATGGTGCCGGGTGAGTCATGAGCGGCTTTGACTGGCCCGGCCTGATGCGTGCCGGGCTGCACGAGCTGCGGCTGACGCCGGATCAGTTCTGGCGTCTGACCCCGGCCGAACTGCGGCTGATGCTGGGGCAGGGCCGCGGGATGACGGCGATGAACCGGGCGCGGCTGGACAGGTTGCTGACCGCCTGGCCCGACAAGATACAAGGAGAGCGTGATGACGGATCGGGACGGGTTTGACGACCTGCAGGAGCGCGGCGAGGCGCTGGGCGATGCCCTGGGCGATGCCGCCACGATGGCGGCGGCCTTCGATGCCCAGATGAAGCGGATCAGCGCCGCCTTTGAAGAGACCGGGAAGGATGTCGCTACCCTGGAGCGGGGCATGTCGAGCGGCCTGCGAAAGGCCTTCGACGGCGTGGTTCTGGACGGCATGAACCTGTCGGATGCGCTGGACGTGCTGAAAAACTCGATGATCCGCACGGCCTATTCGGCGGCGATCAAGCCGGTGACGGATCATTTCGGCGGCATGCTGGCCAATACGGTCGGCGGCCTGGTGCAGGGGCTGCTGCCCTTTGCCGATGGCGGCAGTTTCGCACAGGGGCGCGTCATGCCCTTTGCCAATGGCGGCGTGGTTACTGGGCCCACCACCTTTCCGATGCGCGGTGCGACCGGGTTGATGGGCGAGGCCGGCCCCGAGGCGATCATGCCGCTGGCGCGCGGACCTGACGGCAAGTTGGGTGTGCGCAACTCGGGCGGCGGACGGGCGGTGAACGTGGTGATGAACATCACCACACCCGACGTTCAGGGCTTCCGCCGCAGCCAGGGCCAGATCGCGGCCCAGATAAGCCGCGCCCTGGGGCGCGGCAATCGCAACCGCTAGTTTAGGGAGCAGGACATGAATTTCCACGAAGTCAGATTTCCCGCCAGCCTGAGTTTCGGCTCGGTCGGCGGCCCCGAGCGGCGCACGGATATCGTGACGCTGGCCAACGGGTTCGAAGAACGCAACACGCCCTGGGCGCATTCGCGGCGGCGTTATGACGCCGGTTTGGGGATGCGGTCGCTGGACGACATCCAGACGCTGATCGCCTTTTTCGAAGCGCGTCAGGGTCAGATGTACGGGTTCCGCTGGAAGGACTGGTCGGACTACAAGTCCTGCGCCGCCACTGCCGAGTTCGACAAGGGCGACCAGGTGATCGGGCAAGGCGACGGGGTCACGACCGAGTTCCAGTTGGTCAAGACCTATGCCTCGGGCGGGGTCAGCTATGTCAGGCCCATCGTCAAGCCGGTGCTGGGTACGGTCAAGATTGGGCTGGATCAGGATGAGGCCCGAGAAGGCGTCGATTTCGAGGTGGACCTGAATAGCGGTCTGATCCAATTCGTCGTCCCGCCATCCGAGGGGGTCGACGTGACCGCCGGGTTTGAATTCGATGTGCCGGTGCGGTTTGACACCGACAGGATCCAAGTCAGCGTGGCCAGCTTTCAGGCAGGCGACGTACCCAATGTTCCGGTGGTGGAGGTGCGGGTCTGATGAGCGGCGACAAGCAGGCATTGCTGACCCATCTTCAGTCCGGCATGACTACGGTCTGCCGCTGTTGGGCGATCACCCGAACCGATGGCATGTCCTTCGGGTTCACCGACCATGACCGCGAACTGGCCTTTGACGGGCTGGTTTTCAAGGCAAGCACCGGTCTCACAGCCTCGGCCATCGAACAGGCGACGGGCCTGTCGATCGACAATTCCGAGGCCATGGGGGCGCTGTCTGATGCGGCCGTGCGCGACGAGGATATCGAAGACGGCCGCTTTGACGGTGCCGATGTCCGAGCATGGCTGGTCAACTGGGCCGCGCCGGAACAGCGCATGTTGCAGTTCCGTGGCTCAATCGGCGAGCTGCGCCGCGCAGGGGGCGCGTTTCACGCCGAATTGCGCGGGCTGACCGATCTGCTGAACCGACCCTTGGGGCGGATCTACCAAAAACCCTGTACGGCTGTTTTGGGTGACAAAGCCTGCGGCTTCGACAGGTTGACGCCCGGCTACTGGGCCGAGGCCGAGATTGCCGAGATCGACGAGGGTCCGATCCTCAGACTGCAGGGGGCGGAGGCGTTTGAGGACGGCTGGTTTGAACGCGGCCGCGTCGATGTGCTGACCGGCCGCTCTCAGGGTCTTTGGGCTTCGGTGAAGACGGACCGGTGCATCAAGATCGGGCGGGAATTGCACCTTTGGACTGCTCTGGGCTCGGGTCTGGACGTCGGTGACCGTGTGCGGGTGCTGGCGGGCTGCGACAAGCGGATGGAGACCTGTCGGTTGAAATTCAACAACATTATAAATTTCCAAGGTTTTCCGGATCTGCCGAGCGAAGACTGGGTGATGGCCGTGCCGAAACAGGGCAACGCGAACAATGGAGGCAGCAGGCTGTCATGGTGACGGCGCAGGATATCGTGGACGAAGCGCGAGGCTGGCTGGGAACGCCCTATGTGCATCAGGCCTCGGTCAAGGGAGCGGGAACCGATTGCTTGGGATTGCTGCGCGGTGTCTGGCGATCCGTCATCGGCCGCGAGCCCGAGGCGGTGCCTACCTACAGCATGGACTGGTCCGAACCGCAGGGCGAAGAGCGCATGTGGGCGGCTGCGCGGCGCAATCTGGTCGAACGTCCGCGCAACTTTCTGGCCCCTGGATGCGTGCTGCTGTTCCGGATGCGCGATGCCGGTGTGGCCAAACACCTTGGTATCGTGAGTGAAGCCGACGCCGTGCCACGCTTCATCCATGCCTATTCCGGACATGGCGTTGTCGAAAACGCACTGAGCGACCCCTGGCGCCGCCGGGTGGTCGCCTGCTTTGAATTTCCTTTGGAGGGCAACTGATGGCGACGATAGTTTTATCTGCGGCGGGGGCTGCGCTGGGCGGGTCCATCGGTGGAACCGTTGCTGGGCTGTCAACGGCCATCGTGGGCCGGGCAGTCGGCGCGACGCTCGGGCGGGTTATCGACCAGCGATTGATGAGCCAGTCGGTCATGGGTGCCGGAAGCGAGGTGGTCGAGTCTGGCCGGCTGGACCGGTTCAGACTTACGGAAACAGGCGAGGGCGCGCCGTTGTCCACCGTGTTCGGCCGAATGCGGGTCGGTGGGCAGGTGATCTGGGCGTCGGATTTCCTTGAGACCCGCAAAACCACGACGTCTACGCAGTCTGCTGGCGGCAAAGGAACGCCAAAACCAGCCGAAGTCACCACGACCACCCATAGCTACAGCTACTCGATATCACTGGCGATTGCTGTCGGCGTCGGAGAGATCGCGGACATCGCGCGGATATGGGCCGATGGGGAAGAGCTTGAGCGTAACAGTCTGAACATGCGGGTTTATACCGGCAGCCAGGATCAGCTGCCGGATCCACTGATCGAAACGATCGAAGGTGCCGGAACGGTTCCGGCCTATCGCGGCACTGCGTATGTTGTGATTGAAGACCTGCCGCTGGCGCAATTTGGCAATCGCGTTCCCCAGTTCTCTTTCGAGGTTGTTCGGCCTGATCAGAAATCCGCACCAGACTACGAATCCGAATTGCAACAGATTGTCCGGGCCGTGGCCCTGATGCCTGGCACCGGGGAATACACGCTGGCCAGCACGCAGGTAAACTATTCCAAAGGGTCGGGCCAAAGCTGGGCCGCCAACGTCAATTCGCCCTCGGGCGAGCCCGATCTGGTGGCCTCGGTGCGTGCCCTGAACAAAGAACTTCCGGGCTGCAAGGCTGCGTCACTGGTGGTCTCTTGGTTCGGAGATGACTTGCGTTGCGGCGCTTGCAGCGTTCGACCCAAGGTGATCCGCGACGACGTGGACGGCGCCAACATGCCGTGGAAAGTCTCTGGGCTAAAGCGCAAATCGGCCCAGGTCGTGCAACATGTGGACGGGCGACCCGTCTATGGCGGTACCCCGGCCGATGCGTCGGTGGTTCAGGCCATTCAACACCTCAAGGGCTCCGGCAGCCGGGTAATGTTCTATCCTTTCATCCTGATGGATCAGATGCAGGGTAATGGTCTTCCAGACCCATGGTCGGATGCCGGCGATCAGCCGCATCTGCCGTGGCGCGGCCGGATCACGCTGGACGTGGCTCCAGGGCGTCCGGGGTCGTTGGACGGAACCGCAGGTGCGGACGCTCAGGTGGCAAGCTTTTTTGGTGCAGCCCAAGCCTCGGATTTCATCATCGGTAATGGCACTGTCACCTATACCGGACCGGAAGAATGGAGCATGCGCCGTTTCATTCTTCACTACGCGGCGTTGTGCAAGGCAGCAGGCGGGGTCGAGGCGTTCTGCATCGGCTCGGAAATGCGTGGCCTTACCCAGATACGCGGCGCGTCCGGGTTCGCGGCCGTTGCTCAGCTGAAGGCATTGGCGGCGGAAGCGCGGCAGATACTGGGGCCAGACACCAAGATAGGCTACGCCGCGGATTGGACGGAATATTTCGGGTACCAGCCTGCCGATGGCAGCGGTGACCGATACTTCCATCTGGACCCTCTGTGGGCAGACGAAAACATCGATTTCGTCGGGATCGACAACTACATGCCGGTCTCGGACTGGCGGGATGGCAACGAGCATCTGGATGCGCTGGATGGTGCTAGGTCAATCTACGACCTGGATTATTTGCGCGGCAACATCGAAGGCGGTGAAGGATACGACTGGTACTATCCAACAACCGAAGAACAGGACGCGCAGATAAGGTATCCGATCGAGGACGGCGAACATGCAGAGCCATGGGTGTGGCGATACAAAGACATCCGCAACTGGTGGTCGAACTTGCACCACGAACGGATCGGAGGAGTGCGCAAAGCTGACCCGACCGATTGGGTTCCGGGATCAAAGCCGATCTGGTTCACGGAATTGGGCTGTGCGGCCATAGACAAGGGAACGAACCAACCCAACAAGTTTTTGGATCCGAAATCCTCGGAATCCGATCTGCCTAAATACTCGAACGGTCAACGCGACGATTTCATTCAGGTTCAGTATTTGAAGGCAGTTCTTGGATATTGGACCGATCCGCAGATCAACCCAGTTTCGGACATCTACGATGGTCCGATGGTGGACGTTTCGAACGCCTATGTATGGGCGTGGGACGCGAGACCTTTCCCGACATTCCCGAACCTGCGTTCACAGTGGAGCGACGGCGAAAACTACGCCCGTGGTCATTGGTTGAACGGACGTTCTGGTGCCAGGACACTGGCCTCGGTGGTGGCCGAGATTTGTCAGGCTGCCGGCGTCTCCGATTTTGATGTGTCTGCGCTGGACGGAGTTGTCCGTGGATACGTGATCGAAGATGTTTCGGACGCGCGGGCGGCCCTTCAGCCACTGATGCTGCGCTACGGATTTGATGCGATCGAGCGAGACGGTGTTCTGACATTCCGCATGAGGGCCGGGCGCCGGGCATTCGATCTGTCGCTGGATCAGGTCGCGGAAAGCCCCGAGGTCGATGGCAGGGTCCAGTACCAGCGCGAAGCCGAGGCCGAAATGGCCGGCCGCGTGCGTCTGCGTTTTGTTCAGTCGGATGCGGACCATGATGTGGTAGCGGAGGAGGCCGTGCTGCCCGATGATCGGACCCATTCTGTAGCCGTGAACGAAATGCCTCTGTCGATGACCCGCTCCGAAGGACGGCAGACGGTCGAACGCTGGCTGGCCGAGGCCCGCGTCGCGCGCAATACCGCTCGCTTTGCGCTGCCGCCGTCGCAGATGAATCTGGGCGCCGGCGACATTGTTCGACTTCCATCCTGGAATGGGGGAGCCGGTGCGCTGTATCGCATAGACCGGTTGGAACAGGCTGACATCCAGCTGGCAGATGCCGTGCGGATCGAGCCCGGGGTCTATTCCCCGTCTGACATGGCGGATGATGGGTATGTCTCACAACCCTTTGTGGCCCCAGTCCCGGTTCTTCCGATTTTTCTGGACCTGCCACTCATTACCGGCGCCGAAGAGCCGCACGCCCCTTATCTGGCCGTCACGGCCGATCCCTGGCAAGGCAGCGTCGCCGTCTATTCCTCGGACAGTGACGAGGGCTACGCGCTGCGCGATCTGGTGACTGGTCAGGCTGTGATCGGGTTCACCGAATCCTCCTTGCCTTCCGCGAGCGCAGGGGTTTGGGATGAAGGTGCGCCGCTGCGCGTGCGCCTTGTCGATGGCGTCTTGCAGTCGCGGTCGCGTGACTCGCTTTTGACAGGAGCCAACTTGGCGGCGATCGGAGACGGCACGCCCGGAACTTGGGAAGTGTTTCAATTCGCGGATGCCGTCTTGCAGGAACCCGGGGTCTATGCCCTGTCTGGCCGCCTGCGCGGCCAATTGGGTACGGACGCAGTCATGCCTGAAAGCTGGCCGGAGGGTTCCGTGTTCGTGTTGCTTGACGAGAGGGTTCTTCAGACCAGCCTGCTGCGGACCGAACGCCGAATTGCCCGGCACTACCGGATCGGGCCTGCCACCCGCGGATACGAAGACGATTCCTATGTCCATAAGGTCGAGGTCTTTGATGGAAGCGGTCTGCGCCCCTACGCGCCAGTTCATCTGAAGGTCGAAATACACGGGGGCGATGACCTCTTCACCTGGGTACGCCGAACCCGGATCGACGGCGACGATTGGGACGTGCTGGACGTGCCGCTGGGCGAGGAGTCCGAGACTTATCTGATCCGGATTCGGTCAGGTGGCACCCTTGTTCGGGAAGAGATCGCCACGACGCCAATTTGGACCTATTCCGCGGCGGCACAGTCTTCGGACGGGGTCACGGGCCTATACGAGGTCGAGGTGGCGCAGGTTTCGGCCAGCTACGGGCCGGGCGCGGCCGCGAGTCTGAGTGTGGGGTAGAGGGATCATGCGCCCTGTTTTGCACGGCGATGTCAGTTCTGCGGCGCGGGTTTTGCTGACCGTGCCGCAAGCCCAGCGTGAGCGGCTGTGCGCGCGCATGATCGCCGAGGCCGAGTTGGCTGACCGTCACGTGGCCGCGACGGGTCGTTTGCATCCTGTTTACGGGAACGGAGCATTGATGGCAGCTGCACGCAGCCGCCCGTTGGCAGACGAGCCAAGTTTCAGCGACACCGAGTATTGCCGGTGTTTCGAGACGGTACTGCGCCATCTTATCCGGTTTCAACTCAACCGGCCGCGCAGCTGACGCACTTGCTGGCGGCCGGGTCCAGGTCCAGCCGTCTGCGCGGAATGTCGTCACCGCAATCCTCGCAATACCCGAATTCGCCCTCGGCCATCCGGTCGAGGGCGGCTCTCAGCCTTCGGGCTTCGAGATCTCGTCGCGTTTGTTGCGCCTTGGCCATGGCCTGATTCTGCAACGCATCCATTCGGCTGAGCCGCCCGACCGCCTGCTGGTCAAGCTCGACCACGGATTGAGCGTCCTGACCGGCGAGGGAATTGCGTTCCAATTCCTCCAGCCGGGACAGGATAAGTGTTTCAAATTCCCTGAGTTCGGACCGGTTCATTTTCTGTTGTGTTGCACATCAAGGGTTTGCGTTTGGCCTTTTTGGGCCTAGATGGCTATTCTAGGCGCAGCAGAGGATCAAAAGCCATGTTTGAAACGCGCACCCAAGTTACGTCAGTTGACCCCGTCTGGGACCGGATCACGGCCGAAGCACAGGCCGCCGTCGAAAAAGAGCCTTTGATGGGCGGACTGGTGCATGCCTGTATCCTGCACCACAAGTCTCTGGAACGTGCGTTGTCCTATCGCATCTCTGCCAAGCTGTGCTCGAACGAGATGTCGATGATGGTTCTGCGTGAAATCGTCGAAGAGGCCTATGCCGATGACAAGGCGCTGATGAATGCCGCCCGCGCGGACCTGATGGCCGTGTACGAGCGCGACCCGGCCTGCCACCGTCTGCTGCAGCCAATTCTGTATTTCAAAGGCTACCAAGCCATGCAGGCCTATCGCGTGGCCCACTGGCTTTGGCAGAAGGGCCGGCACGATCTGGCCTATTTCTTCCAGATGCGCAGTTCGGAAATCTTCGGGATCGACATTCATCCCGCCGCGAAGATCGGCAAGGGCATCATGATCGACCACGCGCATTCTATCGTAATCGGTGAAACTGCGGTTGTGGGTGACAATGTCTCGATGCTGCATTCGGTGACCCTGGGCGGGACCGGCAAGGAAGAAGAGGACCGCCATCCCAAAATTGAGGATGGCGTTCTGATCGGGGCCGGGGCCAAGGTTCTTGGCAATATCCGCGTCGGTCATTGCAGCCGCATCGCCGCCGGTTCGGTGGTGCTGCAGGATGTGCCCCCCTGCAAGACCGTGGCCGGCATCCCCGCCAAGATCGTGGGTGAGGCGGGATGCGACCAGCCCTCGATCTCGATGGATCACATGCTGGGCAAGGATCAGTAAGCCTGTTCTCAGGTGCGAAAAAAGCCGCCTCGGGGTCCGAGGCGGCTTTTTTGATTTTTGTGACTTGGATCAGGCCAGCATGACCATCGGATTTTCCAGGTTGTCCACGATGGCCTGCAGGAGCTGTGCTCCAAGCGCGCCGTCGATCACCCGGTGATCGACCGACATGGTTACCGACATCACGGTCGCCACGGTCAACTCGCCGTCTTCGCCCACGACCGGCTTCTTGGCACCGGTGCCGACGGCCAGGATGCCCGCATGCGGCGGGTTCACGATGGCGTCGAAATTGTCGATGCCATACATGCCCAGGTTCGAAACCGCGAAGGTGCCGCCTTGATACTCGTGCGGGGCCAGCTTGCGTTCGCGCGCACGCGCGGCCAGGTCCTTCATCTCGGTCGAAAGGGCCGACAAAGATTTGGTGTCGGCGTCCTTCAGGACCGGGGTGAACAGGCCGCCTTCGATCGCCACGGCCACGGCCACGTCCGAAGGTTTCAACTGCAGCACCCTGTCGCCCGCCCATACGGCGTTGCACTCGGGCACCTGCTGCAGCGCGTTGGCGACGGCCTTGATTATGAAGTCGTTGACGCTCAGCTTCACGCCGCGGGCTTCCAGCTGCTTGTTCAGCTGGCTGCGGAATTTCAGCAGCGCGTCCAGCTTGATGTCGCGGCGCAGGTAGAAATGCGGGATGGTCTGCTTGGCCTCGGCCAGACGGGCGGCGATGGTCTTGCGCATGCCGTTCAGCTTGACCTCTTCGTACTCGCGGCCTTCGTACATGCGGGCCACCATGTCGGCCGAGGGGCCTGCAGGAGCAGCAGCAGGGGCGGGCGCCGCGCTTGCCGAAGCAGCCGGTGCCGCTGTCGGAGCGGTTGCGCCTTCGACATCCGCTTTGACTATGCGGCCATGCGGGCCCGAGCCCTTGATCTGCGCCAGGTCCAGACCCTTTTGGGCGGCAATGCGACGGGCCAGCGGCGAGGCAAAGATGCGACCGCCATCGGCCTTGGTCGGAGCCGCCGGAGCCGGGGCAGGGGCGGGCGCCGCGGATGCCGCAGGGGCGGCAGCCTCGTTGTCCGCGTCGGCTGCGGGCGCAGCCTCGGGTGCCTTGGTCGGGGCCGCGGCGATGTCATCGGCGCTTTCGCCCTCTTCCAGCAGAACGGCGATGGGGGTGTTCACCTTGACCCCCTCGGTGCCTTCAGGAACCAGGATCTTGCCGACGACGCCTTCGTCAACGGCTTCGAACTCCATCGTGGCCTTGTCGGTCTCGATCTCGGCCAGCAGGTCGCCGGAGGAGACGGTGTCGCCTTCCTTGACCAGCCATTTGGCGAGCGTGCCTTCCTCCATGGTCGGCGAAAGGGCGGGCATCAGAATTTCGGTGGGCATCTGTCAGTCGCTCCTTACCGATAGGTCACTTGTTTGACGGCGGCGATCACTTCGTCGGTGGTAATCAGCGCCAGCTTTTCCAGGTTCGCCGCATAGGGCATGGGCACGTCCTTGCCGGTCAGCGTGATGACGGGCGCGTCCAGATAGTCGAACGCTTCCTGCATGACCACGGAGCTGATGTAGCTGCCGACCGAGCCTTGCGGCCAGCCTTCTTCCACTGTGACCAGACGGTTGGTTTTCATCACCGAATTGATGATCGCACCGGTGTCCATCGGGCGGATGGTGCGCAGGTCGATCACCTCGGCGCTGATGCCATCCTCAGCCAGCTTGTCGGCGGCTTCCAATGCGTATTGCATACCGATCCCAAAGCTGACGATGGTCACATCGGTGCCTTCGCGCCAGAAGCGGGCCTTGCCCAGCGGCACGGTCAGATCATCGACCTGCGGCACGTCGAACGACCGACCATAAAGGATTTCGTTTTCCAGGAACACGACCGGGTTGGGATCGCGGATCGCCGATTTCAGCAGGCCTTTGGCATCGGCTGCCGAATAGGGCATCACGACCTTCAGGCCCGGGATCTGCATGTACCAGGCGGCATAGTCCTGAGAGTGCTGGGCCGCCACGCGCGCGGCGGCGCCGTTGGGGCCGCGGAACACGATCGGACAGCCCATCTGACCGCCGGACATATACAGCGTCTTGGCGGCAGAGTTGATGATCTGGTCGATCGCCTGCATGGCGAAGTTGAATGTCATGAACTCGACGATCGGCTTCAGGCCGCCAAAGGCGGAACCCACGGCAATGCCGGTAAAGCCATGCTCGGTGATTGGCGTGTCGATCACGCGTTTTGCGCCGAATTCGTCCAGCAGGCCTTGGCTCACCTTGTAGGCGCCTTGGTATTCACCGACTTCTTCGCCCATCAGGTAGACGTCTTCATCCGAGCGCATTTCCTCGGCCATCGCGTCGCGCAGAGCCTCACGGACAGTCATCGATTTCATCTCGGCATCTGCTGGCCAGTCCGGCGACAGGTCCACGGTTGGCACGGCCGGTGCAGCAGGGGCAGGAGCGGGGGCCTCAACCGCCGCCGGGGCGGCTTCGGCCTCCGCTGCGGCTGCGGGGGCAGCCGCGGTCACGGCCGAGGCGTCTTCGCCCTCTTCGACCAGGAACGCGATCGGCGTGTTGACCTTCACGCCTTCGGTGCCCTCGGCAATCAGGATTTTGCCGACGATGCCTTCATCGACGGCTTCGAACTCCATCGTGGCCTTGTCGGTTTCGATCTCGGCCAGAATGTCGCCAGAGCTTACGGTGTCGCCTTCCTTGACCAGCCACTTGGCCAGTGTGCCTTCCTCCATGGTCGGCGAAAGGGCGGGCATGAGAATTTCGGTTGCCATGTCTTATTCGTCCTCTCAGGCGTAAATGTCGGTCCAGAGCTCGTCCAGCGACGGCTCGGGGCTTTCCTTGGCGAACTCGGCGGCCTGGTTGACGACCTCCTTGATTTCCTTGTCGATCGCCTTCAGGTCATCCTCGGTGGCGTGCTTGCCGGTCAGCAGCAGCTCGCGCACGTGTTCGATCGGGTCGCTCTGCTCGCGCACCTTCTGCACCTCTTCGCGGGTGCGGTACTTGGCGGGATCCGACATCGAGTGTCCGCGGTAACGGTAGGTCTTGACCTCGAGGATGTAAGGGCCCTTCCCAGACCGGCAGTGCGCCACGGCCTTTTCGCCGGCCTCTTTCACTGCCAGAACGTCCATGCCGTTGACGATTTCGCCGGGAATGCCGAACGCCTCGCCGCGGTGATAGATGTCCTTGGTCGAGGTTGAGCGCGCTTGCGCCGTGCCCATCGCGTACTGGTTGTTCTCGATCACGAAGACCACCGGCAATTGCCAGATGGCCGCCATGTTGAAGGTTTCATAGACTTGACCCTGGTTCGCTGCGCCGTCACCGAAATAGGTAAAGGTCACGCGACCGTTGTCTTTGTACTTGTCTGCAAAGGCAAGGCCTGCACCCAGCGGAACCTGTGCGCCGACGATCCCATGGCCACCGTAGAAATGTTTTTCTTTCGAGAACATGTGCATCGAGCCGCCCTTGCCCTTGGACAAGCCGCCTTCGCGTCCGGTCAATTCAGCCATGACGCCGCCCGGATCCATCCCGCAGGCCAGCATGTGGCCGTGGTCGCGGTAGGAGGTGATGCGCTTGTCGCCATCTTCGGCCGCAGCTTCGAGTCCCACGACGACGGCTTCCTGACCGATGTAGAGGTGGCAGAAACCGCCGATCAGACCCATGCCGTACAGTTGACCGGCCTTTTCCTCGAATCGGCGGATCAACAGCATCTCGCGGTAGTAGGTTTTGAGTTCTTCCGCAGAAACATTTGGTTTCTTTGTGGTTTTTCGCGCAGCCATCGTGGCGACCTCTCCCTTCCGGCAAGATAGTTTAGCGTTAAACTATCTCATAAAGCATTTCGTGCTTTCTGGCGAGCGGAAATGTGACGCAGCGTCCTGGTCGGGGTGGGGGTATCTGTTTCTACCCGAAATCCGGCAGGTTTTCGCCTTTCTGATAGGCAGTTAACAGACCGAGCCAAGGGCGAAGTCCATGCTCGCTACCCTCACAATGGGATCGGCGTGGTCAATCGGTATCTGTCCGGTATTGCGGAGGGCTGCAGCAGCATTTGCGTTGAGAGAAATCCCTGGGACAAGGCTGTCTCAGCGTTCTATTTCTGGATGCATCAGCGCGGAAGACAGATAAACGACGCAAACGCACTGTTCCTGAGCTTTTGCCGGACTCGTCTGAAGTTCTTCTCTGACTTCCATCTTCATTCTGAGGGCGGGGAGATCGCGGTTGATCGGGTGTTGCGATACGAAAGCCTGGACAGCGATTTGGCGCAGGTGCTGGATGGCTTCGGCCTTGGCGATGTCAGCCTCGGCGACAAGCGTTTGAATTCCGGCATTCGGAAATCAAAGCAGTTCGATGTTTTCTACGGTGAAAACTGGGACGGCGAAGCCGTGGACCTGGTGGCTGACCTGTTCCGAAGGGAAATCGACGCTTTCGGGTATCAGTTGCCAACTGCAGAGGAACCCGGGGCGGTCGGGCAAACAGCTAGTTAGCGGATGACGATTTCATCAGCCCGGATCATTCCCAATACGGTTCGGGCCTGTTGATCCAGCAGGTCGAGATCCAGGTAGGTGTCCGAAAGGCGTCGGGTCAGGTTTTCCATCCGAGCTATGTCGGCGTTCAGCGCCGCAAGGTCGCGTGACAGAGCGTCCCGCTCCGCTGAAATCTCGATCCGTCGGAACAGGCCGTAGTCGCCCTGAACGGCAGCAAAGGTGAAATAGACACCCAGCATGAAGGCCACCGAAAAGAATGCGACTGCGCCCAGACCGGGCCGATTGGAACGGGACACTCTGTTGACCGCCGTATGAATACTGCCTCAAAAACGTGCCCTTTGCGGGCATCTGTCAGCACTATGTCACAGGTGATTCGGGTTGTGAATCCCCCGATTCGCACTTTTTGTAATTCGACGAAAAAAGTGATGCTCGAAGAGCCATGACCGCGTAGGTATCCGCTCAACGCAAAGCGGACAGTTCCTGATTTCGATTCAGGGTCTGTTCTTCGATGCAAGACCAATAGAACATTTGCGCGGCACTGCCATCGCTTTTGAGTTCGGGGTCACAAGTTGCGTCCCTGCGTTTCAACCAAGCGCGCTGTTCGTTCAACAAAGCCTCACCGTTTCCGCGCCTGTCCGCCGCTGATTTGACCTCTTTCCAGAGGCGGTTCAGTTCTTTGTCAGCGATTTCCCATTTCTCTTTGGCACAGAAAGTGGCGTCGATCTGAGTTTGCCCGGCGCAATGGGACTGCGCGCCAGAAACACTGGGCAAGAGGATAACAGCAAACGTGGCAACGGCTTTCATGGCCCATCTCCCGGTCTGTGAGAGAATACCACGAATGCCGATCGCCAACTAGAATTGGGTTATTGGGCCAGCGCTGCCACACCGGGCATGGTTTTGCCCTCCATCCATTCCAGGAACGCACCGCCGGCGGTCGAGATGTAGGTGAAGTCCTGCGCGGCACCCGAGGCGTTGAGGGCTGCAACCGTATCGCCGCCACCGGCGACCGACACAAGTTTGCCCGCCCGCGTCAGTTCTGCGGCTTTCAATGCAGCGGCATTTGTCGCCGCATCGAAGGGTTCCAGTTCGAATGCCCCCAATGGGCCGTTCCAGATCAGGGTCTTGCTCTGTTCGAAGATGGTGCAGATTGCGGCGACGCTGTCCGGCCCGGCGTCGAGGATCATCGAATCTGCGGGGCACTTGTTCGCTGGGACGACCTTGTGTGGGGCGTGTGCTTCGAATTTCTCTGCAACGACAACATCGCTGGGCAGGACGATCCGGCAGCCTGCCTTGTCTGCTTTTGCCATGATTTCGGCTGCGGTATCGGTCATCGCGTGCTCGGCCAACGATTTACCAACGTCCAGCCCTTTGGCCAGCAGAAAGGTGTTGGCCATGCCGCCGCCGATGATCAGGTTGTCGACCTTCTCGATCAGGTTGCCCAGCAGATCCAGCTTGGTTGATACCTTGGCCCCACCGACCACGGCGGTCACCGGACGCTGAGGGTTGCCCAGAGCGGCTTCGAGTGCGCTGAGCTCTGCCTGCATCAGACGCCCGGCGCAGGAGGGCAAAAGGCGCGCCAGTGCCTCGGTCGAACTATGCGCCCGATGAGCCGCCGAGAAAGCGTCATTGCAGTAGATGTCGCCCATCTTGGCCATACCTTCGGCCAAGGTCATGCTGTTCTGGGTCTCTTCGGCGTGAAAGCGGGTGTTCTCCAGCAGCAAGACCTCGCCGTCACCTTGGTTTGCGGCAGCGATTTCAGCCTCGTATCCGACGCAATCCTCTCCGAAACGGACCTTGGTTCCAAAGGCGGCTTCCAGCGCGGGCACCAGCTGTTTCAGCGACAGGTTCTGTCGACGCTCACCGCCGGGCCGGCCGAAATGGGCCAGCAGGATGGGTTTGCCGCCAGCGGCCAGAATGTCGCGCACCGTGGGCACGATCCGCTGGATCCGGGTGTCATCGGTCACGGCGCCATCCAGAACCGGGACGTTGATGTCCACGCGCACAAGAACGCGTTTGCCCTGCAAATCCATGTCGTCCAGAGTTTTCCAGCCCATCGTGTCATCCTCGCCGTTGTCACCACGCGTAAGCGGTTCTTTTCCTGCATTTTGCCCTCAGGTCAATGCGTCACTTGGCTTTCGCGCGTCCGGCGCATAGGTATTTGCGCAAATCAATTCCACAGGAGGGCCCCATGGCCGAGATCAAGGATCCCGAAAACACCATCATCATCGAGCTGAAGGATGGCAACGTCGTCATCGAGCTGCTGCCGGACGTGGCGCCTCAGCACAGCGAGCGCATGAAGGAACTGGCGCGCGCGGGCGAGTATGACAACGTGGCCTTTCACCGGGTGATCGACGGCTTCATGGCGCAGACCGGCGACGTGCAGCACGGCGACATGGAAGACGGCTTCAACATCCGCATGGCAGGCACTGGCGGGTCGTCCTTGCCGAACCTTCCGGCCGAGTTTTCCAAGCTGCCGCATGACCGGGGCACGCTGGGTGCCGCCCGTTCGGCCAACCCGAACTCGGCCAACTCGCAGTTCTTCATCAACTTCAAGGACAACCATTTCTTGAACGGCCAATACACCGTCTATGGCCGCGTGATCGAGGGGATGGAGCATGTCGATGCCATCACCCGTGGTGAGCCGCCTGCGAACCCCGACCGCATGATCAGCGTCAAGGTGGCCGCCGATGTATAAGCTGGCCGCCGTTTTTACCTTGTTGGCCAGCCCCGCGCTGGCCGCAGGCCTGCAGATCGAAGTCGAGGGCGAGGCCAACGGCACGATCACCATCGACCTGTTCGAAGACGTCGCGCCCAAGCATGTCGAGCAGATCACCGCTCTGGCCGCCGAAGGCAAGTATGACGGGGTGGTGTTCCACCGTGTGATCGAGGGGTTCATGGCACAGACCGGGGACGTGGAATACGGTAAACTGGGCAGCGACATGCGTCGCGCCGGTACCGGCGGTTCAAGCCGTCCGGACCTGCCTGCCGAGTTTTCCGAAGTTCCGTACGAGCGCGGCATTGTCGGAATGGCTCGCGCCAGCAATCCGAACAGCGCAAATTCGCAGTTCTTCATCATGTTCGAACCGGCCCCGACCCTGAATGGCCAGTACACGGTGGTGGGCAAGGTGACCGACGGCATGGACGTTGTTGATGCGATCAAACGCGGCACTGGCCCGAACGGCGCTGTGGTCGGCCAACCGGACGTCATGACCAAGGTGACCGTCACCGAATGATCCCTGGACCCGGCGCGGATTGCGCGCCGGGTTGTCCGCGCACGGCGCTTCACGTCCTTGTGTAAGGGGCTTGGCCCGGCCGCACGGCCTGACGCACGATGGCAGGTAGCCAAAGGTGCCTCATGCGATGCCGTCTGTTTGCCCTTCTGCTGTTCTGCGCAACCGCGGTGTCCGCGGACCCGAACCTGTGGCGCGACGAATGGCCCAAAACCGATTTTGCGGTCACCTCGATCGGTGACTGGTCTGAGGTCCGGTCCGGCGGACCGCCGAAAGACGGCATCCCTGCCATCGACAAACCCGAGTTTGTCCCGGCTTCGGCGGAAACCGGGTTGGGGCTGACCGAGGCCGTGATCACGGTGGAACTGCCCGGTAAGCGCTCGCGCGCCTATCCCCTGCGTTACCTGATCTGGCATGAGATCGTGAATGATCGCATCGGCAACCGTCCAGTCGCGGTTACATATTGCCCATTGTGCAATTCGGGGCTGGTTTTTGATCGGCGTATCCCGGGACGGGTTCTCAGTTTCGGCGTGTCCGGCAAGCTGCGAAATTCGGACATGATCATGTATGACCGCGAAACCGAAAGCTGGTGGCAGCAAGCCACCGGCGAAGCGATTGTGGGCCAGCTGACCGGTACCCAGTTGACAGCGCTGCCAGCGTGGATGGAAGGGTGGGATCAGTTCCGCAAGCGCAATCCCGACGGTCTGGTGATGGCCGAGCCGAATTTTGCGCGGGACTACGGGCGCAACCCTTATCGCGGGTATGACAGCGCGCGCAGACCGTTCCTGTATGACGGCGCGCTGCCTCCGCATGGTATTCACCCGCTCGAACGGGTGGTGCGTGTCGGTGAGCGGGCCTGGCCTCTGACGCGATTGCGTGCGGCTGGGCGATTGTTAGAAGCAGGCGTTGTCATCGTTTGGTCGGCGGGGCAGGCTTCGGCTCTGGACGCCGGGCGCGTCGACAAGGGACGCGACATAGGATCGATCCGCGTCACGGATGGTGCCGGACGGGATGTCGTGCATGATGTGATGTTCGCGTTTGCCTTCCACGCCTTCTGGCCCGACGGTATCTGGATGACAGGGCGCTGACCCGCGCGCCGCGCGATCAATTCACCTGTCTGGCAACGCTCCGGGTCCAGCCGCTCAGGCCGCGTCGGATGCGGGCCAGAAGACCGTATTCGTTCACGTGCTTTTTGTAGGCTCGGTAGGACGGCGCGCGTGACAGGCAGCGCTCTTCGTGCCAGGCCCGTGCGAAATAGATCAGGTTCACACCCAGCAGGGCCAGACAGTTGGCCAGGCCTGCCCAAAAGTCGACCGCGATGAACGGGATCGAAATCATCCACCAGGTGATGTTCTTGCTGATGTAGGACGGGTGTTTGCTGATGTTGTAGGGAAAGTCACAGGCCAGCCCGCGATAGGTCAGGTTCGAGAACCGCAGACCCATGCGCGCGGCGGTCAGGCAATAGACCGCCAGGAAGAACAGGATGGTGCCGCCCCACAATCCGTAGAGGACAGGGTAATCCCACAGCCAGACACCCCAGGCGAACCCATCCTCGACATAGTTGAAATAGCTGCGCGACAGCAGTTGCCAGAACGGGGCATAGCAGATCACGCAGACCAGCCATCCGCTCACCGTCGTCTCGGTCCAGCGGATGTGAGAGGTCAGAAGCCGGGTGGCGGTGGCATAGCCGATGGTGACGATCGTCAAGTCCAGAAAGAAGGCAAAGCGGTAGAGATATGCGTAGATCTGTTGAAAGTCCTGCGCATCCCACAGCGAACGGGTCTGCAGAAAGCTCCAGTCATAAACCAGATAGCAGAACATCAGTGGCAGAAAGAACCCTTTGACGCCCAGCCCAAGAAGAAAGGATTTCAACTCGCGGGCCCCGGTGGATTGGCGGCCGAAAGACAAAACCACACGTCCCAGATGCCACATGCCGTCGCGAGGATGTCGCATCGAGAAATGAACCGCCGTGACAACGGAAAGGACAATCGCAAGGATCAGCGGCCAGTAGTCGCCGAACAGCGAAAAGAACGGCTGATACCATTCATCCCGGTAGAGGTCGGCGGTGGAGTAGAACAGCGCAAGCAGCGCAAGACTGGCCGCCAGACCAATAAGTTTGATCCAGAAATCAGCCAGATACGCCGGGTTTTTGAAGTTTTCCGGGTTGTAGACCAAACCGCTGCCCGGCTTGCGATGGATTCTGGCGATGAAAATCTCGGATAGGGCCAGAATGGCAAAGATCGTCAGAGCGAACAGAACAGTCTGATCCCGATCAGAGACCGCGCCGAGGTCTGGCCAGAAATAATGAACCAGCGGAATACTGGCCATCGCAATCCAGGCGGTGGATGCGGGAATTGCGGAAGCGGGGCGCCGGAACTTTGGCCAGGAAATCATGATCAGGTCTTTCACAGAGTTCTGCGAATTCTGGCGGTTCGTTCCGGAAATTCAACCACCCTGATCCGACCGGTCGAATTCTTGCCGCGGGTGTGGCCCACGCAACCGTATAACAGAGTCACCTCCCGGCGTAGGCCGGGAGGGGGTTTGCATTAGTAGGACGGGTTTCTATTCGTCCGAGGCCATCATTTTCCAGATCGCGGCCCCCAAAGCGCCACCTATCAGCGGGGCGACCCAGAACAGCCACAGCTGCGCCAAGGCGGGGCCATCGGCAAACAGCGCCACCCCGGTCGAGCGGGCCGGGTTCACCGACGTATTGGTGACCGGGATCGAAATCAGGTGGATCAGCGTCAGCCCAAGACCGATGGCAATGGGCGCGAACCCGGCCGGAGCCTTTTCGGATGTCGCGCCCAGAATGATGATAAGGAAGAAGGCGGTCAAAACGATCTCGATCACCAGCGCCGACATCATCGAATATCCTTCGGGCGAGGCCTCACCATACCCGTTCGAGGCAAAGCTGCCCACGCCTTCGAAGCCAGGTGCGCCGCTGACGATCACGTACAGAACGGCTGCGGCCAGTATCGCTCCAAGCACCTGCGAAGCCCAGTAGGGCAGCAGATCCTTGGACGGGAAACGCCCACCGATCATCAGCCCGAGGCTGACGGCGGGGTTGAAGTGACCACCCGATATGTGGCCGACCGCAAAGGCCATGGTCAGGACCGTCAGGCCGAAGGCGAACGACACGCCCAGCCATCCGATGCCCACATCGGCGACCCCGGCAGCCAGCACTGCGCTGCCACAACCGCCGAGAACCAGCCAGAACGTGCCGAAGAATTCGGCCATCAGTTTTGCTCGCATGATAAAACCTCCCAATTTCAACGAGGTGAAGTTTAATTCAAAAAACACCTTTTGTGAAAATGTATCGCGCGTGCAGGGCTTTGCGGTCTTGATAGGGGGACGGATTGTTGCCTGATGGGCATAGAAAAACGCCGCGGACAGTGGCCGCGGCGTTCTTGGAACTCGGTACTCGGAGCGGTTTACTGGCTGACTTCAGCCGCCGGATTGGCTCCGGTTTTGCCGCTGCGTCCCGGGTTCAGCGGATCGTCCTGACGCTGAACCGAGCCTTCGAAATGCGCGCCGCTTTCGATGGCGATGGTCTTGTGGATGATGTCGCCCTCAACCCGGGCGGTCGAGGTCAGACGTACTTTCAGACCCCGTACACGACCCACGATGCGGCCGTTCACAACCACGTCGTCCGCGGTCACTTCGCCTTTGATGGTCGCGGTTTCGCCGATAGTCAGCAGATGCGCGCGGATGTCGCCTTCGACGGTTCCTTCGACCTGGATGTCACCGGTGGTCTTGATGTTGCCGGTGATATGCAGGTCCGACGACAGAACCGATGCCGGCGGCTTGGGCTTGGGCGCGGTGCTTGCGGCCTTCTGTTCGGTCGGGGCAGGGGTCGCCTGAGGCGCCGGGGCTGCCGGCTTGGCCGTTTCGGATGCCTTGGGTGCGGGCTCGTTGATTTTGCTTTTAGAAAACATTGTTCGCAGCCTTGATGAAGTCCATTGGGTTTACAGGTTTTCCGTTCACGCGCACCTCGTAGTGCAGATGCGTTCCGGTCGACCGTCCAGAATTACCCATATCAGCAATGTGATCCCCGCGCGAGACCCTTTGGCCGACCTTCACGCGGATCTTCGAGTTATGGGCATAAAGTGTCTCAACCCCGAAGGCGTGCTTTATCTTGATCAGACGGCCATAGCCGGATTGCCAGCCCGCATGGGTCACGACACCGTCGGCGGTGGCGAAGATATCCGTGCCCGTCGGGGCCGCAAAGTCGGTGCCCTTGTGCATCCGGCGCCCGCCGGTTTTGGGGTCGCGGCGATAACCATATCCGCTGGTGAACCGGAACGCCGATTTGACCGGTGTGGCAAACGGGGCCTTTTCGGCCGCTATGCGATACAGATTCAGCTGGTCCATCTGCTGCAGAAGCTGATTTGCGCGCACCTCATCTGCCGAAAGCTCTTCGCCGCGGGTGCTGAAGGAAATCGGCGTCAGCGGGCCGCCCATGCCGCTGTAGCCGCGCCGCACTTCGTCAAGCATCCGGTCGGTGGGCATTCCGGCCTCGCGGAACATCTTGTCCAGCGGTTCAACAGAGATCACCATGGCTTCTTCCAACTGGCGGAAGATCTCGTCATTGCGTTCCTGCATCAGCAGGATTTCCAGCTCAAGCTCATCGCGCTGGTCCAGTGCCGCCTGTGCATCAGTTGCGATCTGGTCCCGCTGCTGTGCTGTCCGGGTCAGGGCGTCGGCCATGAATTCGATCTGTGCCGGAGCGGCAGAGGCGAACATCGCAACCGATGCGCCATCGGATTTCTCCTGAAGCTCGGCGAGTTGCGCCCGGGCTTCCTCACGTTGCTTCATGGTCGACCGCAGGGTGGTCTGAATGACCTCGATGCCGGTTTCCAGCTCGCGTCGACGGTTTTCGGATTCCAGCAGTTCCGACTGCATCGCCGAGATCTGCTGAAGCGCCGAGTTGAACCGGGCGTGCGCGGCCAGTGCTTCCTGGGCCCGCGCGTCGCGTTCCTGCGACAGGATGTTCAGCCGTTCCTGATAGGTCGCCTGATCGCGCTTGGCCTGTTCACGGAAGTTGCCCGACCCGATGCTGTCCATCAGCAGGATCGCCGTGGCGACCGCCGTCCAGCCGACCATGATCGAAACGCCAAGCGCTGCCACGATCTGCGTCTCCGAGCTGAGCCGGATGAAGCGTGTGTCATTGTCGGATTTCAGGAAGACCCGGCGTTCCGGGAAGTGCCGTTCGAGCAGTGAGTGTAGTTTGATTGCCAGACGGGTTCTCACGCGCCTTACCTCTCATCCCCAATGTCGGGACCGGTCGTGAGTGGATCGCCGCCCCTTGGGCCGATTGCTTAAAGGGCCGGTCCCGGTTGGGCAAGTTTGTTAACCGATTGGTCGACAATTACGGTGTTTTCCCGCACGTCATCGGCAGAAAATTGCCGAAAGCGGCGCGATTCCGTCAGCGTTTCGCGTCTCCCGGGGGCGTCAGATCCTCGGTCAAAGGCCAGTAGAAATCGGGCGGCAGGCCGGCTTCGGCCCGCTTTTCCTCGTTGAAGGGCGGCTTGAGCGCGCCATGAAAATAGCGCCGGACCAGTTGGTGAAACACGTCCTTGGGGTCGGCATTCTCGCGGCCGCACAGAAAGTGGAACCATTTCGAGCCATAGGCTACATGCCCGACTTCTTCGGCATAGATCACTTCAAGCGCGGCCACGGCCTGATCGGCCTTGGCCTTGCGGAAGATGTCGATCATGCCCGGTGTCACGTCGAGGCCGCGCGCCTCGAGCACCATCGGCACCACCGCCAGCCGGCCCATCAGGTCTTCGGCGGTGTCCTCGGCCGCACGCCACATCCCGGCATGGGCCGGGAGGTCGCCGTAGTGGCTGCCCATCGCTTCCAGGCAGTCGCAGATCATTTCGAAATGGCGCGATTCCTCCTCGGCGCATTTTACCCAGTCGTCGTAGAAACCGACCGGCATCGGCACATGCCCGAACCGGGCGATGATGTCCCAGTGCAGGTCCACGGCATTCAACTCGATATGGGCCACAGCGTGCAGCAGCGCGATGCGTCCAGCCTCCGAGCCGGGGCGACGGCGCGGCACGTCGCGCGGCGACAGCAGCTCGGGCTTGTCAGGACGCGACGGATGCAACGGTGGCGTGGCTGTCCCGACTTCGATCGCGGGGGCGTCGCTGTTGCGCGCCGCAAACCATTTGGCGGCATAGCGTTTGGAAAGGGCGGTCTTGGACCGCCCATCCGCAGTGGTCAGAACCTCGGTTGCCATCTGGGTCAGGGTTTTGGCCACGGTAATCCTCGGGTTGGATGAAAACTGCCGCCTCTTAGACCGGATGGCTCGCAGCGTCAAAGCGCGCGTACGGCCTCCAGCACCTCATCCACATGGCCGGGAACTTTGACCTTGCGCCAGACGCGGGCGATCTTTCCGTCGGCGTCGATCAGGAAGGTCGAGCGCTCGATCCCCATCGACTTCTTGCCATACATGTTTTTTTCGACCCAGACGCCGTAAACCTCGCACACGGTCGAACCTTCGTCGGACAGCAGCGGAGTGGTCAGCCCGTGCTTGGCGACGAACTTGTCGTGCTTGGCGACACTGTCGCGAGAGATGCCGAAAACCTGTGCACCGGCGTCGGCAAAGGATTGAAGCTGCTCCGAGAAACCGATGGATTCCTTGGTGCAGCCCGGCGTATCATCGCGGGGATAAAAGAACAGAACAACGGGACGACCTCGCAGGTCCGACAGGGTGACCGTGCCGCCGCCATCGCGGGGCAAGGTGAAATCGGGGGCGATGTCTGCAACGTCAGGCATTTTGAACTCCGGTCAGGATTTGTAGGTGATGCCGCGTATCATAGGGCGGCTCGGGCAGGTTGAAAGACGTGGACGGCAAATTGGCGCAAGACGAACAGGACGAGGCTGAGAAGGGCGGGAAACCGCCGCGCCGCCGATCCCGTCGGCGGACAGCCGGGCTATGGGCCTTGCGCGGGGTGTTCCTGCTGGTGTTTCTGGCCGTCCTGTCCGGGGTCATGGTGTTCGGCCATCGGATCCACGCGCCGGAATGGCTGCGCGACCGGGTCGAAACGCGTCTGGAAAACGCTTTGGGCGGCCTGCAGATCCGGTTCGGCGATGTCAGCTTTATCATCAATCAGGAATGGCGCCCGCGTCTGCGGCTCAGCGATGTTTCGATCAGCGACGCCGAGGGGCGCCAAATCGCTCAGGTCTCAAGCATGCAGGCCAGCCTGGCGATGCGCCCGCTGCTGCGCGGCCATGTCCGGCCCAAGCGGATCACCCTCAACGGCGCGCAGATCGCATTGACCCGAGCCGAGGACGGATCGCTCTCGCTGACCGTCGGTTCCGGCAGCGCGCCCGTGCAGAATGCGCCAACCTTGGCCGAATTGATCGAACAGTCCGATCAGGTTTTCCTGTCACCGGTTCTGTCGTCCCTGACCTCGGTCGAGCTTGACGCCATCACGCTGGATTATCGGGATCTGCGCCTTGGGCGATCCTGGGTTCTGGACGGCGGGCATATTCTGGCGACGCGGAGCGAAGGCGCCCTGCGCTTGGCGACCGGGTTCTCGGTGTTGGCGGGCCGTGACTATGTCAGCATGATCGAAGCGAACTACACCAGCACGCTCGGCTCACCCGAGGCGCAGTTCGGGATTTCGATCACCGATCTTCCGGCGACCGACGTGGCGGCGCAATCCCCGGCACTGGCCTGGTTGCAGGTATTGGACACGCCGATCTCGGGCGCATTGCGCGGCAGTATCGACGGGGCCGGCGCGCTCGGGCCGGTATTCGCAACCTTGAACCTTGGGGCCGGGGCCGTTCAGCCCAACCCCGAGACCCGACCGGTTCCGTTCGACTCGGCCCGCACGTATTTCACCTATGACCCGGCGCAGCAGGTTCTGGATTTCAACGAGGTTTCCGTGGTGTCGGGCTGGGGCAGCGTACAGGGCGAGGGCAAAGCCTATCTGAAGGGTGTAGAGGCCGGCGCGCTGGAAAGCATGGCGGTGCAGTTCCGTCTGAACGGTATCCGGGTGAACCCAGCCGACCTGTTCGTTGATGCACTAGAGGTCAAGCAGGCCGATCTGGACTTTCAAGTGCGCCTGAACCCCTTCCGGCTGCAGCTGGGGCAGGTCGTGGTCGAGGATGGCGAAGACCTATTGCGCGCTTCGGGCGAGCTTGTGGGCCTGCCGGAGGGGTGGAGCGTGGATCTGAACGCGCGGCTGGGGCACATGGCATCGGACAAGCTGCTGCATTACTGGCCGCCCCGATTGGCTCCGAAGCCGCGCAAATGGGTTACCGAGAACCTGTACGAAGGCAATCTGTCGGACATGGACTTCGTTCTGAGGCTGCGGCCCGGAGATTCCAAGCCCGAACTGTATCTTGATTTCGATTTCGATGATGCGCTGGTTCGGTTTGCCAAGACCTTGCCACCGATCCAAGGCGGGCGTGGGCAGGCCACGCTGATTGGCCGTCGATTCACGGTGACCGCCCGCAAGGGCGTGGTGATCGCCGATGACGGTGGCGCGGTTGATGCCTCTGGGACGTCGTTCATCATCCCGGATACAGACATCAAAAAGAATACACCGGGCATTGTGCGTGTTCAGGCCAGTGGCAGTGTGACCTCGGCCTTGTCGTTGCTTGACCGGGCGCCGCTGCAATTGCTGACCAAAGCAAACCTTCCGGTTGATCTGGCTTCGGGCAGCGTGCGACTGGGCGGCACTCTGTCTCTGCCCTTGATCAAGGGGTTGAAATTCGAGGACACGCAATTTCACTTTCTGGGAGAATTGATTGATCTGGATACGGAAAAACTGGTTCCGGGCTTCCGCATCAGCGCCGCCAAACTGCGCCTGAGCGGGGATCAGACCCAGGTGGCCATAGACGGAGACGGTCTGTTCGGTGAGGTGCCGATACAGGCGACTTGGCGACAACCGATCGGCGGCAAGACAGCACAACGCAGCACACTCAGTGGGCAGATCGAACTGTCCCCGCGGTTGATGGATGAACTGAAGGCCGGATTGCCGTCCGGTATGCTGACCGGGCAAGGCGTGGCTGAGATCAGTCTTGGAATTGGAGGGGGAGAGCCGACAAAGCTGACCGCGACCTCTGATCTGGTCGGCGTCGGAATGGCAATTCCCGAACTGGGGTGGCAAAAATCCGCAGCCACTGCCGGGACGTTGGCCACCGAGGCGACGCTGGGCGATCAACTGCGAGTGGACAGCCTGCGGATTGATGCCGCCGGATTGCGCGCGGTGGCCTCGATCTCGATCGCAAATGGCGCTTTGGATCGGGTTCAGTTCAGTTCTTTTGAACTGGGCGATTGGTTGGCTGTTCCGGCCGAGTTGATCGGCCGTGGTGCCGCGGCGCCGGATATCCGCGTTTTGGGCGGCGTTCTCAACTTGGGCAAAGCGACGTTCGGCAGCGGCAGCGGCGGCGGCGCGTCATCGGGTCGAGGTCCGAACCTTGACGTGGCGCTGGACCGGCTGCAGGTGACCGAGGAAGTGGCCCTGACGGGTGTGAAGGGCAATTTCGAAACGACCGGAGGGTTGAGGGGTGGATTTTCCGCTCAGGTCAACGGAGGCGCCCCGGTCCAGGGGCAGGTTGTGCCCAGCGGATCGCGCAGTGCGGTCAGCCTGCAATCCGTGGACGCTGGTGCGGTACTGCGGTCTGCCGGTTTGTTGACCCAGGCCAGAGGAGGAAAGCTGCAACTCCGGTTGAATCCGGTGGCTGGCCCGGGCAACTACGATCTGACCCTGAAAATCACGGACACGCGGATCCAGGATGCTCCGGCCATGGCGGCGTTGCTGAATGCCATCAGTCTGGTCGGTCTACTGACCGAGATGGCCGGGCAGGGGATCTACTTCTCATCAATCGACAGCGAGATGCGGATCACGCCGACCGAGGTCAAGATTCTCAGCGGCAGTGCGGTTGGACCGTCGATGGGGCTGTCCTTCGACGGGACTGTGGATACCGAACGAAAGTTCCTGAACCTGCGCGGCGCGATCTCTCCGATCTATATGGTGAACGCGATTGGCAGCGTCCTGACCAAGAAGGGCGAGGGCGTATTCGCGTTCAACTATACGCTGGTGGGCCCGATCTCGGCCCCGCAAGTGTCCGTGAACCCGCTGTCCGGTCTGGCGCCACTGTTTCTGCGCAACTTGCTACGAGAACCTGCCCCAACCGTTTCCGACGGCCCCAACGCAACGCCTGTCGCACCGGACGGACCCAGCCCGTCGGTGGGAAGCCGGGGCGAGGACCGCTGACGCAGAGTGTGGCCGAATCTGTTCGGGCGATGTATGGCGCGGCCATGAAGCTGAGTGATTTCGATTTCTACCTGCCTGATGACCTGATTGCCACGCGGCCCGCCAGTCCGCGGTCTTCGGCGCGCCTGCTGGTGGCACAGGGTGACGCGATCTCGGATGATCGGGTGTTCAACCTGCCCGACTGGCTTAGCCCCGGTGATCGGCTGGTGCTTAACGACACGCGCGTCATCCCGGCCCGGCTGAGCGGCCGGCGTCATCGCGACAGCGCCCAGGGTCCGGTCTCGGCCGCGATCGAGGCCACCTTGCTGGAGCCCCGCGCCGACGGGACCTGGGGTGCATTGCTGAAACCGCTCAAGAAGATCCGGGTGGGCGAAGAAATTGTGTTCTCCGACGACCTCAGCGCGGTTCTGGAAGGGGTCGCTGACGGCCAGGCCCATCTGCGCTTCAATCTGAAGGGCGATGATTTCGACCAGGCGCTCGAGCAGGCCGGAGCAATGCCTTTGCCCCCCTACATCGCGGCCAAGCGTCCGGCGGACGAGCGTGACAAGACCGATTACCAGACCGTTTGGGCGCGGCAGGCCGGGGCCGTGGCGGCACCGACCGCCTCTCTGCACTTTGACGAGCCATTGTTGCAGGCCCTTGCGGATCGGGGAGTCGAGTTCACCCATGTTACCCTGCACGTCGGGGCCGGAACGTTCCTGCCGGTCAAGGTCGAGGATGTGACGACCCACAAGATGCACGCCGAATGGGGACAGGTCAGCCCGCAGGCCGCAGCCGAGATTCAGGCGACCAAAGCCTCGGGTGGTCGCGTCATCCCGGTCGGCACCACCGCCTTGCGACTGATCGAAAGTGCCGCGCGCGATGGATCGATCCAGCCTTGGGAGGGGGAGACCGACATCTTCATCTACCCCGGCTTCCAGTTTCAGGTCACCGACGCGCTGATGACCAATTTCCATCTGCCGAAATCGACGCTTCTGATGCTGGTTTCGGCGCTGATGGGACCGGACAGGATGCTGCGGGTCTATGATCATGCGATCAAAAGTGGCTATCGCTTTTTTTCCTATGGTGACGCGTCGCTTTTGATCCCTTAGAGGGCGGGATCGCGGGATCGAATCTGGCGAATGTCGTAGACAAGCGCGACCGGGACATCGTTTGATCCTTTAACGAAAGCCATTGTTCAGCAGATTTGGAGTGCAAACATGCTTCAGGTACTTGCCAGCGCGTGGGCGCTTCTACTCGGAATGGGTCTGCTGATGATCGGCAACGGCCTGCAGGGCACCCTGTTGGGTGTCCGGGGCGAGATCGAAGGGTTTTCGACCCTGCAGATGTCATTTGTCATGTCCGCGTATTTTGTGGGCTTTCTGGGCGGATCCCGTCTTGCACCCGAGATGATACGGCGGGTCGGGCACGTGCGGGTCTTCGCGGCGCTGGCGTCCTTCATCTCTGCCGTGATGATCAGCTATCCGATGCTGACCGATCCGATCGCGTGGTCGCTGGGCCGTGTTGTGATCGGGTTCTGCTTTTCCGGCGTGTACGTGACCGCCGAAAGCTGGCTGAACAACGCCGCGAGCAACGAAAACCGTGGCCAGGCTTTGTCGCTTTATATGATCGTCCAGATGATCGGTATTGTCAGCGCGCAGGCACTGATGCTTGTCGGTGACCCGGCTGGGTACGAAACCTTTGTGATTGCCTCGATCCTGGTTTCCGTTTCCTTTGCTCCGATCCTTTTGTCGATTTCACCGACGCCGGCGTTTGATACGACCAAGCCGATGACGCTCAGGCAGTTGATGGACACGTCGCCCTTGGGCTGTGTCGGCATGTTCCTGTTGGGTGGTATCTTCTCGGCTCAGTTCGGCATGGCCGCGGTTTATGG
>NZ_JBXWSK010000030.1:0-39073 GCF_059613385.1 Ruegeria sp. BHSA162 | reverse complement strand
CTGCACCCGGTTGAAGCCGTTGGGCAGCCGAAAGCAACAAGGGCAGCCCCAGGGCGACAACGACCAATGCCGTGTCGCCGCCCAGCCAGAAAGCAGCCAGGCACAATGCAGGCACGAATGCCAGAACTTGCGGCATTGCCAGAACAGTCAGCAGAGCATTCTGAAAACTCTGGGGTGAGAACCTTTTCAGCATCGATTCCGGCCTTCCAATTGGGCGAACTGCGTCCAATCGGAGGCTAGGAAATCATTCTGAGTCAGACGTTAACGCAGAAGCGGAATTTCTTCCGAATTTTCGCCGTTTTTGCCGGGGTCCAGCATCAGGCCGGCAAAATCGAACAGCTTGGGATCCAGCAAGTGCGAGGGCCGGGCATTGGTCAGCGCGCGGAACATCACCTGCCGGCGGCCGGGGCTGTTCTTTTCCCATTGGTCCAGAATCTGTTTGACCTGCTGTCGTTGCAGGCCGTCCTGACTGCCGCACAGGTCGCAGGGGATGATCGGATAGTTCATCGCCTTGGCGAATTTCTCGCAATCGGCCTCGGCCACATGGGCCAGCGGGCGATAGACGAACAGGTCGCCTTCTTCGTTCACCAGTTTCGGAGGCATGGTCGCCAGACGGCCGCCGTGGAACAGGTTCATGAAGAAGGTTTCCAGGATGTCATCGCGGTGATGCCCCAGCACCACGGCCGAGCACCCTTCCTCGCGCGCGATCCGGTACAGGTTGCCACGGCGCAGGCGCGAGCACAGCGCGCAATAGGTGCGGCCCTGCGGCACCTTGTCGACCACGATGGAATAGGTGTCCTGGTACTCGATCCGGTGCGGCACGCCCATGCGTTCCAGAAACTCGGGCAGCACGGTGGCCGGAAAGCCCGGCTGCCCCTGATCCAGATTGCAGGCCAGCAGGTCCACGGGCAGCAGACCGCGCCATTTCAACTCGTACAGAACGGCCAACAGGGTATAGCTGTCCTTGCCGCCGGACAGGCAAACCAGCCAGCGCGGCGGCTTGCCGTCCTTGTCGTGGGCCGACGGGTCAACCATGCCGTATTGCTCGATCGCCTCGCGCGTCTGGCGCACGATGCGTTTGCGCAGCTTCTTGAACTCGGTGGTCGAGGGCGCACCAGCAAACAGCGGATGGATATCGTCGGCTTCGTCGAACATGCGCAGCCCCTACCGCAGATGCGCCGACCGGGCAAGGCCCGCCTAGCCGGACAGCCGGCCCAGCAGGGCGTCAGTGTCCAGCCCCGAGACCGATCCGGGTACGCGCCCGCTTTCGCCCAGAACCCGGGTGGCGATGTATCCATCGGCCACCGCACCGGGCGCGTGGCGCAGCAGCAGTGCGGCGGTGAGCAGATGCGCGGTGGCCTCGGCGAACCAGCGGGCCTCGGCCTCGGGGGGCAGGGTCGGCCAACGGTCGCGATGCGCCTTCAGCGCGGCGTCATAGCGGCGGTCGGCTCCGGTTGCCGCGTCCAGTTCGGCCTGCACGGTCTGGGCGGCCAGCGGGTCGCGCGCAAGGCTGCGCAGAATGTCCAGGCAGATCACGTTGCCAGACCCCTCCCAGATGCCGTTCAGGGGCGCTTCGCGATAGATCATCGGCATCGGCGTGTCGTCGACATAGCCCATGCCGCCCAGCACCTCCATCGCCTCGACCGCAACGACGGGGCAGCGCTTGTTCGACAGGAACTTGGCAAGCGCCACCCCGATCCGGGCAAAGGCGCGGTCTTCGGCAGTGTCCCCGTCAAAGGCGCGGGCCACGCGCAGGCCGAGGGTCAGCGCGCCTTCCCAGTCCAGTACCAGATCGGCCAGAACGGCGCGCATCAGAGGCTGGTCGATCAGGCGGCGCTGAAAGGCGCTGCGATGGCTGACCCAGTGATGTGCTTCGGACAGGGCCGCGCGCATCAGGCCGGCGGGGGCCATCGCGGTGTCGAGCCGGGTGTGATGCACCATCTCGATGATCGTGCGCACGCCGGCCCCCTCATCCCCCAGCTGATAGGCCAGCGCGTCATGGAACTCGACCTCGGACGAGGCATTGGCGCGGTTGCCCAGCTTGTCCTTGAGGCGCATCAGGTGGATGGCGTTGCGCTCGCCTTCCAGCCAGCGGGGCACCAGAAAGCAGGTCAGCCCGCCGGGCGCCTGCGCCAGCGTGAGGAACCCGTCGGACATCGGGGCCGAGCAGAACCATTTGTGGCCGCGCAGCCGCCAGGCATCGCCGTCGCGGGTGGCCGTGGTGGTATTGGCGCGCACGTCCGAGCCGCCCTGTTTTTCGGTCATCGCCATGCCCAAGGTCGCCGAGCGTTTTTCTCTGATCGGGCGGGGGGCTGGGTCATAAGTGTCGGCGGTCAGTTTCGGGCGCCAGATTTCGGCCAGTTCGGGGTTGGCGGCCAGCGCCGGCACGGCGGCATAGGTCATGGTCAGCGGGCAGCAATGGCCCGGCTCGACCTGGCTGGCCAGATAGACCATCGCGGCATGGGTCGCGTGACCGCCCGGCGCTCCGTCCCAGGCAAGCGCGGCATAGCCGGCCGATTGGCTCAGATCCATCATGTGATGATAGGCCGGGTGGAACCGCACCTCATCCAGGCGGCGGCCGCCCCGGTCGAAGAGGCAGAGTTCGGGCGGGTGCAGGTTGGCGTCGCGCCCGGCGTCGCGCGTTTCGGCCCGGCCCAGAGCGGTCCCGTAGGCGGCCAGTGGGGTCGCCCGCGCCCCGGCGCGCGTGGCGCAATCGCGCAGAACCGGGTCCGAGGTCCACAGGTCGGTGTCGCCGCGCTCGGGCGGTTGGTTCGTCACCGCATGCGTGGGCAGAGACTGGCGGGCGTTGGATCTGGACATGGGCGCCTCGGAGAGTTTTTGCTGAAACCGATGTTCAGCGGCGCACCCCCCTTGGGTCAAGCTTGACGGGGTGTCAGATCAGGGCGCGTCGGGTTTGTCGTCGGGCACCGGGTCATAGCCGTCGCCGCCCCAGGGGTGGCAGCGCCCGATGCGGCGCGCGGCCAGCCACGCGCCCTTGATCGGGCCGTGCTTTTCCAGCGCTTCCAGCGCATAGGCCGAGCAGGTCGGCTGATAGCGACAGTTGAACCCCACCCACGGGCTGAAGATCAGCCGGTAGGCCTGAATGGGCAGCGCGAGGATATGAGCAAGCAGGGTCATTTGCTTGGGCTGTGGATCTTGCGCAGGGCTTGGCGCAGATCGTCCAGCAAAGCGTCAAAGGGGCGGGCGGCGGTCACCTCGGCCCGTCCGATCAGGACGTAATCCCATCCGTCCCGGCCATGGTCCGGCAGAACGGCGCGGGCCGCCTCGCGCAGGCGGCGCTTGGCCCGGTTGCGGGCCACGGCATTGCCGACCTTTTTCGAGCAGGTGAAACCGACGCGAATGCCCTCGGCCTCATCCGGGGCGCGCTTGCGGGCCTGCACCATCATGGAAGGCGTGCCCTGTCTGCGCGCTCGAGCGGCCCTGAGGAAATCGCTGCGCTTGCGCAGCACCGACAGGGCAGGCGCGCAAACGGACGCCGCCGGGGGCATATCCCCGGGGTGGTCAGTGCCATCCACAGGGGCCTCCGGCGGCGTCATGTTCAAAACCTGAAAGGTCGCGCGGTTTATGCGCTCAGCGACTTGCGGCCGCGGGCACGGCGAGCGTTCAGGATCTTGCGGCCGGCCTTGGTGGCCATGCGCGCGCGGAAACCGTGGCGGCGTTTGCGAACCAGGTTCGAAGGCTGATAGGTGCGTTTCATCGCTCCGTCTCCAATCTTTGGCGGTCGGGTGCGGCGCGGATTCGCCTGCCCGTGGTGTTCGAAGCCCGTCCTCTACTGGGAACCGGCGGGCAAGTCAAACCCCATCGCATGGGTTTTCGTGCCTTTTGCAACAATTCTGTCGGGCGACCGGGCAAAAGTTTCAGAATCAGCCCGAGGATGGCGGATTTCTCACATTGAACCGGTGCGTGTTCAACCCGGCGTGAGGACCCTGTTGCACAGAGGGTCAAGTGCGCATCTTGTGGGGCAGATGAAGCATTCGAACCCGGACGACGAAATGACCGAAACCACCCAGGTGCCGCGCAGCGGGCTGGCACGACATATTCCCCTGATCGTGATCCTGACGGTTGCCGTCGTCGGCTTTTTTGCGCTGGGCGACTACCTGACCTTTGAAACCCTACGCGACAATCGCGAGGCGTTGTTGGCCTGGCGCGATGCCAATTACTGGTCGTTGGCGGGCGTTTTCATCCTGGTTTACGTCCTGATCGTCACCTTTTCTTTGCCCGGTGCGGCCGTGGCCTCGATGACGGGCGGGTTCCTGTTCGGGCTGTTCGCGGGCACCGTGTTCAACGTATTTGCCGCAACCGTGGGGGCCTCGGCGATCTTTCTGGCGGCCCGTTGGGGGTTGGGTGAGACGTTGACGGCGCGGCTGGAGGCTTCGGAAGGCACCGTCAAGCGAATCAAGGACGGGTTGCGCGAGAACGAGATCCCGGTGCTGTTCCTGATGCGGCTGGTGCCGGTGGTGCCGTTCTTCGTCGCCAATCTGGTGCCGGCGCTGGTGGGGGTAAAGTTCCGGAACTTTCTGCTGACCACGGCGCTGGGCATCATTCCGGGCGGCATCGTCTATACTTGGATCGGCGTCGGTCTGGGCGGTGTGTTCGACCGGGGCGAGACGCCGGACCTGTCGCTGCTGACCGAGCCCTTCGTGATCGGCCCGATCCTGGGCCTGTGCGCGCTGGCGGCTCTGCCGATTCTCATCAAACTCATTCGCGGCCGAAGGGGCCTTTGATCCATGCAAGAGCTCAAGACCGACATCCTGGTGATCGGGGCCGGGTCGGGCGGCCTGTCGGTGGCTGCCGGGGCCAGCCAGATGGGCGCCGACGTGATCCTGCTGGAAGGGCACAAGATGGGTGGCGACTGCCTGAACTATGGCTGCGTCCCGTCCAAGGCCCTGCTGGCCAGCGCCAAGCTGGCCCATGCACAGAGCCATGCCGCGCCATTCGGCGTTGCCGACCACGCGCCGCAGGTGGACTATGCCGCCGCCAAGGATCATGTGCGGGACGTGATCGCGCAGATTGAGCCCATGGACAGCCAGGAACGGTTCGAAGGTTTCGGCGTGCGCGTCATTCGCGACTGGGGGACGTTTCTGTCGCCCACGCAGGTTCAGGCCGGCGATTTCGTCATCACCCCCCGCCGCGTGGTGCTGGCCACGGGCTCGTCCCCGCTGGTTCCGCCGATCCCGGGGCTGGATGGCGTGCCGTTTGAGACCAACGAGACCATCTTCGACCTGCGCGACATGCCCGACCACCTGCTGATCATCGGCGGGGGACCCATCGGCATGGAAATGGCGCAGGCCCATGTCCGGCTGGGCTGCAAGGTGACGGTGATCGAAGGCGCGCGGGCGCTGGGCAAGGATGACCCCGAGGCGGCCGCAATGGTATTGGAGGCTCTGCGCGCCGAAGGGGTCGAAATTCTGGAACATGCAATGGTGGCCCGGGTGCGCGGGAAGGCCGGGGCGGTCGAGGTCGTCACCGAGGACGGCGTGGTCCATGCAGGCACGCACCTGCTGCTGGCGGTGGGCCGCAAGGCCAACACCGACCGCCTGAACCTGCAGGCTGCCGGGATCGACCGGACGCACACGGGCATCAAGGTGGATGACAGCCTGCGCACCACCAACCGAAAGGTCTATGCGATCGGCGACGTCGCGGGCGGGCTGCAGTTCACCCATGTGGCGGGGTATCACGCCGGGGTCATCATCCGTTCGGCCCTGTTCGGGCTGCGGTCCAAGGCCAAGACGGCGCACATCCCCTGGGCGACCTATACCGACCCCGAACTGGCCCAGGTCGGCCTGACCGAGGCGCAGGCGCGCGACCGCCACGGCGACAGGGTCGAGATCGCCCGGTTCGACTATGCCCACAACGATCGCGCCGTGGCCGAACGCAAAACGACCGGGTTCATCAAGGTCATGGTCGTCAAGGGGCGCCCGGTGGGGGCCACAATCGTGGGGCATCAGGCCGGCGAACTGATCAACTTGTGGTCTCTGGCGCTGGCCAATAACCTGAAGATGAGCCAGATCGCGGCGATGGTGTCGCCCTATCCCACGATCGGAGAGCTTAACAAACGGGTGGCGGGCGCCTATTTCTCGCCAAGACTGTTTGAGAATCAGATGGTTGAACGAGTGGTCAGGCTGGTCCAGCGCTGGATCCCCTGATCGGGAAAGGAGCGCCACTTGAACTCGCTGTCGGGTCGTTTCCTGATCTTGACGACGGTCTTCGTGATGTTGGCCGAGGTGCTGATCTTCGTGCCGTCGATCGCGCGATTCCGCGAGGATTTTCTTCTGAACCGGCTGGAACGCGCCCAGATCGCCTCGCTGGCGCTGCTGGCAGACGACATGCTGGCCGACGAGCTGGAGGCCGAGCTTCTGGCCAATGCCGGGGTCTACAACGTGGTGCTGCGCCGGGACGAGGTGCGCCAGCTGATGCTGTCGTCCCCTATCCCAGACCAGGTTGCCAAGACCTATGATCTGAGGGGCGCCGGGCCCTGGGTTCTCATTCGGGACGCGATGATCCGTTTCTTCACGCCCGAGAACCAGGTCATTCGCGTCATCGGGCAGCCTGTGCGGGATGCGGGTCTGCTTATCGAAGTCACCATGGACAGCGCGCCCCTGCGTATGGCGATGATCGACTATGGCCTGCGCATCCTCGGCCTGTCCTTTGTCATCTCGATCATCACCGCGTTTTTCCTGTTCCTTGCGGTGCGGGTGGTTCTGGTGCGCCCGATCAAAAGCGTGGTGGGCTACATGCAGCGTTACGCCCGTGCACCCGAGGATGCGCGCGGCATCATCTCCCCCCAATCCAAGGTGACCGAACTGCGCGAGGCTGAAGAAGCCCTGCAGATGCTGCAGACCGACCTGACCCAGGCCCTGAAACAGCGCGAGAGGCTGGCACAATTGGGTGGCGCTGTGGCCAAAGTCAGCCACGATCTGCGCAACATCCTGACCTCGGCCCAGCTGTTCACTGACCGGATCGAAGCCAGCGACGACCCGTTGGTCCGACGGATGGCGCCCAAGCTGGTCAACTCGATCACCCGGGCGGTGTCCCTGTGCGAAAGTACGCTGGCCTTCGGGCGGGCGGAAGAGCCCGCGCCCACCCTGACCATGGTGCGGTTGCGCGATATCGCTGCCGACGTAGCGTCCAGCGAGGCTCTGGCCGTAGACGGTGGCTGTATCGAAATTGCCAACGACGTTCCGGACGATCTGGTCGTTCGGGCCGATCCGGAACAGATGTTCCGGGTCATCATGAACCTTGTGCGCAACGCACGCCAAGCACTGATGACATCCGGCCAACCGGGAAAAATCACGATCTCGGCCTCCGAAGATCAGGACGCATGGGTCATCGAGGTTCGGGATACCGGCCCCGGTTTGCCGCCACGAGCGCAGGAGAATCTGTTCACGCCGTTTCAGGGTGGTGTGCGCAAAGGTGGCTCGGGCCTGGGTCTGGCGATTTCGCAGGAACTGGTGCGCGGCCACGGGGGAGAATTGGTGCTGACCAGCACCGGCCCGGAGGGCACGGTCTTTAAAATAAGGCTCCCACGGGGGGAGATGGGTTTTTGAAATATTTTTGAAGAATCGGGTTGCACGTCCCGAACGCCGGGTCTAAATACCGCCTCACCAACGCGGACCGATAGCTCAGCTGGATAGAGTACTTGACTACGAATCAAGGGGTCGGGGGTTCGAATCCTCCTCGGTCCGCCACTGGTAACTCCCGAAAAACAGTGTTTTCGTCAGTATGGCCCATGTGGTGAATACGAGGTGTTCTGTCTCAAGACAACTTCGAGGCAACCGCGCTGGGTTTAATGGGGTGTTTCACCCCATTCCATATGGTCCTCCTTCCTGTAGTTCGCCGAATGCCGCCCAAACCTCGTGGCAGGCGCGTTCGAACGCCACATCATCTTTTGGGATGCTGGCCTTGAAATTTGGGTAAGACATGTGGTTGCCCAAGTTCATCAGCACGGTCACGAGGTGGTTGCGCGGTATGAATGCCCGGAAACGGTAGTCGCCGCCCGGTGTTTCGATCACCTGACCGTCCATGCCATAGTCGCGCAGCAATTCGGCATCCTGTGCGCGGCGAAACCGCAGGCAGACGCGGGATCCCATGTGCGGCCCGCTGGTGTTGCCGTCCTCATCCATGGCAACGGCTGAGAAAAAGCCCGAACCCTCGGGCGTCGAGAATGCTACCCACATCTGCAGGTCCTCCTATTTTTGGGAAAGGGCGCGCGGTCTATCAGAAAAAATACGGGGTCGTCAAATCGAGGGGGCTTTCGCGCTGGGTTGCTTGGCCTGGAGGCGCAAACCGAGACCTCAAAATCCGGCAGTGGATACGTGGTGGTTGGAGGCTATTCGTACCCATCCAGTTTTGCCGTGATCGCCTCCTGTTGCGGCAATTTCTCTGCATAGCGGTCGCTGAGATATCTAAGACGCTGTGCTGAACAGACGCTCATACCGATGGTTCCTTTGTGGGCCGGTTCGCGGCATCTTGTACTTGCTGGCCGCGTTGGCGGCTTCGTCCGTAGAGCGGCCATTGGTGGACGATGCGGCGAACTGGTGGTTGGACGAGCCGAGGGGCAGGGAAGGGTTGGCTGGCTCAGTATCCGGTGCCTACCCGATGCCCACAGCCAGACTTACTCCAACTTGACCCAAGCCGCGTTTCTGGACGAGCTTTGCACACAAGCGGCTACAAATTTGACGCCGTCTAGCCCGTCGTGCACGGTTGGGTAAACAACGGACGCCTCAGGTGAAATCCCATTTCGGAAAGCCTGGATCGCCTCAGCAGCCTCTCCGTAAATATTGGCGAACCCTTCAAGATATCCTTCGGGATGGCCCGGAGGAACTCTGCTCAAGCGATTGGCAGCGTCACCAGCTCCAGCGCCATTGCGGGTGATCAGACGCTTTGGTTCGTTGTAGGGCGTGAACCAGAGATAGTTCGGGTCTTCCTGAGCCCACTCCAGCCCACCTTTTTCGCCGTAGACCCGCAACCGAAGTGCGTTTTCGTTGCCGGGAGCCACCTGAGAGGACCACAGCATACCCCGCGCGCCGCCCTCGAAGCGAAGCAATACGTGGGCGTTGTCATCGACTTGGCGCCCCGGGACGAAGGCTTGCAGATCCGCCGCAAGGCTTTCCGCCCTCAGCCCGGTCACAAAACAAGCGAGGTTGTAGGCATGGGTTCCGATGTCACCGGTTGATCCGCCCGCGCCCGAGCGTTCGGGATCGGTTCGCCACTCCGCCTGTTTGAAATCCTGCTGCTCGGTCAGCCAGTCCTGCGGGTATTCAACCTGGACGACGCGGATTTTGCCGATATCGCCGTTGGCAACCATTTCACGCGCCTGCCGAACCATCGGGTAGCCTGTGTAATTGTGGGTCAGTATGAACAGGGCATTCGCGCTTTCCGCCGCTTTGACCAGTTTTTTTGCATCGGCAAGGGTCGAGGTGAGTGGTTTGTCGCAAATGACGTGAATCCCGCGTTTCAGGAATTCACGCGCGGCGGTATAGTGGACGTGATTTGGCGTGACGATTGAGACCGCCTCGATCCCGGATTTGAGCCGAGCTTCCCGGATCGCCATTTGTTTGAAGTCTTCATAGACCCGTTCGAGACCCAATGCCCGGCCGCTTTCAATGGATTTTTCGGGCGTCGAAGACAAAGCGCCGGCAACCAGTTCGAACCTGTCGTCCAATCGTGCTGCTATGCGATGAACGCCGCCTATGAAGGCGTCATTTCCACCGCCGACCATGCCAAGCCGAATGCGACCCGAGGCTTCTTCACTGCGTCCTGTAACCATTATTCAATCCCCAGCATTTTGCGATTGGCGGCTTCGTCAGCACCACCGTCCGCGAAATCATCAAAGGCTTTCTCAGTCACACGGATGATGTGATCCGACACAAACTGAGCGCCCTCACGCGCTCCATCTTCGGGGTGTTTTAGACAGCATTCCCATTCGACCACAGCCCAGCCGTCAAAGTCGTTCGCCGCCATTTTTGAGAAGACGGCCCCGAAATCCACCTGGCCATCACCAAGCGACCGGAACCGGCCGGCACGATCGACCCAGCTTTGGTATCCTGAATAAACCCCTTGCCGCCCGGTCGGGTTGAATTCGGCATCTTTGACATGGAACATCCGGATTCGATCCTTGTAGATGTCAATATTGTCCAAATAGTCGAGGCATTGCAGCACGTAGTGCGATGGGTCGTACAACATGCAAGCCCTTGGATGATTGCCTGTCCGTTCGAGGAACATCTCGTAGGTCACGCCGTCGTGGAGGTCCTCTCCGGGGTGAATTTCGTAGCAGACATCGACGCCGCATTCCTCGGCGTGATTCAAGATCGGCACCCAACGACGCGCAAGCTCATCAAATGCCGTCTCAATCAAGCCGGCAGGGCGCTGTGGCCAGGGATAGACGTAGGGCCACGCCAACGCGCCCGAGAATGTCGCATGCGCCGAAATGCCCAGGTTCTTCGAAGCGGACAATGCTTTTTTGACCTGGTCTACGGCCCATTCTTGCCGGGCTTTCGGATTTCCTCTGACGCTCTCGGCGGCAAAGCCATCAAAGGCGCTGTCATAGGCCGGGTGAACGGCCACAAGCTGACCCTGAAGGTGCGTTGACAGTTCAGTGACTTCGACGCCATTTTCCCTGGCTTTGCCTTTGAAGTCATCGCAGTAACCGGTGCTGGACGCGGCCTGTTCAAGGTCGAACAACCGGCCATCCCAACTGGGAACCTGGACGCCCTTGTATCCACAGTCAGCCGCCCATTTTGTAATCGCGTCCCACGAATTGAACGGTGCTTCGTCCCCTGCGAATTGTGCAAGAAACAATGCTGGACCTTTGATCGTTTTCATAAGTTTCCTCCCCAAAACCTAAGCCGCTATGGCGGTAAATTTTCCCTCAGATAGATGTCGATACGGATACGTTCCTGCGCTTTGTTGAATGGGACTTTGTCCGAAGTCGCACGCAGAAGGCGGACGGCTGAACGAACAATGTGCCCGGTGTCTTGCGAGATCAGGGCGTCAAACGTGCCAAGCTTCAGAGCCTCTCGACTAAGCGGAGTCAACTCATGCGCTATGATCACCAAATCCTTGCTGAGCTTGTTTTCCGAAAGGAATTGAATAAGGCCGGCATTGCCCGCTGCTGACGAGTATATTCCGACCAGATCCGGGTAGGTTTCGAAGATCTCGGGCATCATCTTGTAAATCAGATCCGGGTCATCCCGGCCCTCAACAGACGCCACGACCTCGAGATGCGGAAACTCCTCGGCCACAACAAGATCAAAGCCCTGGCGACGCTCTAGGTGGTCACGTGCCAAACGAGAGCCAGTCAGAACCAGGACCTTGCCTTCCCGATGCACGAAACGCCCCATCAATTGACCGGCGGTTCGTCCTGCGGAAACGTTGTCAATTCCTACAAAGTGGTCTCGCTCGGAACTCGGCAGGTCAGACACCAAGGCAACCACCGGAACCCCTTTGTCCTTGAGCCGTCTCACGGCATCGCGAACAGAAGGCGTTTCGGGTCCGAAAACGGCAACTCCATCAACATCCAAACTATCGACAGCATCCAGAATGTTGACGATATCCTGCGGTTCAAACGGAGCGACCCTTTTGATCGTAATGCGTGTCCGCTCGATAAACTGGTCACGGGATTGCTCTGCGATCTGGTTGCTGATCGCTTCCACAAATTCATTGTCGGTGTCCGGCAAAACAAAAAGGAAATTGTAAACCCGGTTTCGTGCGAGGTTGGCCGCGGCGGTGTCGCGCACATACCCCAGTTCATCAATTGCCTTCTGTACTTTCTGAACGGTTACTGCGCGCACGCCGGGGCGCCTGTTCAAGACCCGGTCCACAGTCGCAAGACTGACGCCCGCAACCCGCGCGATGTCATTGACGGTTGGCTTCTTCACCAATTCTAGTTTTTGTTTTTGGTCTGCCACGTGTTCCTCAGCCCTCAAGCTCCCGCGCCAAGCCCTCGAACAACAAGGCAACGGCCTCAGCGCCGGGATCGTTATGTCCAACTAGGTTTTCTTCGGGAACATAAGCTGCTCGGCCCGCCTTCGCACGGCGAATTTTGGCCGTATTGTTCGCTCCTTCGCGGGCGGCATGTGCGGCATGGGTCAACCCCGATGGGAGAGCGGCAAGCGCGGGTGCCAAGGCGTCAATCATAGTTCTGTCGCCGACCTTGGCGCCTCCAACTTGGCTGACGCGTTTCAGGCCTTCTTCCAGGGATTTGGCTACGGTTGCCCCATTGGCACATGCGTCACCAGCTGCATTGAAGAAAATTGCTAGTATCACACCGGAGGAGCCACCCATGGTTTGGCTCAATTCATTGCCCAACGCCGGGAACAGCTGAGTCAAATCAGCGAGCGGCATGCGGTCAAGGCTGCCTTGCAGCGCTCTTGCGGCCGTCGCCAATGTGCTTCCTGTGTCGCCATCACCGGATTTCGCGTCCAGTTCGTTCAGATTCTTCTCAGCGTTGATGAGGAGTTCAGACAAGCGCGAGATCGTTTCCCTTGTGGTCGGATTGTTCGAAGGAATTGGATCGATCGGCGTCAGGCCGTCAGGCAATGGTGCCACTTTGATCGGGTCGATGGAATTGACCCCGGGCCACGCGGCCAGATCAACAGGTGCTTCAAGAGCTGACAAATCGGCCTGATCCACGGGTAGAATGGAAACAGAAAACCCGTGCATATCTAGCGATGTCATCATGGGGGCCGGACCGATGATATGGTGGGCAATACCGGTTTCGGACAAGGCGTGCGTTAGGACAGCCATTTCCAGCGGAGTCGTGGAACCGAGGTTGTTGACCAACGCCACACATTCCCCGGCCCCAAGCCGTTGCCTCAGCTTCTCCACCACTGTGGACATGGCCGATACGGCATTTGAGAATTCGACTTGCTGCACACCCGGCTCGCCATGGATGCCCAAACCAAGTTCCGCCTTGCCGGGTGCGATCCTGTCTTCTTTCGGAGATCCCGGAACGGTACAGGTGTCCAGGCTCATACCAATGCTGACAACCTTTTCGATGGTGCTACTGGCTGCTTTGGCAACGGTGTCCAGGTCAGCACCGCTTTCCGCAAGGGCTCCGGCGATTTTGTGCACGAACAACGTGCCTGCCACGCCACGTGGTTGCGGCAGGTCGGGCAGGGCGATGTCGTCGTCGACGACCACCATTTCAACCTTGCGACCCAATGCACGGGCGCGTTCAGCGGCCAGCCCAAAGTTCAGCCGGTCCCCGGTATAGTTCTTGACGATCAGCAAGCACCCAGCCTCACCCGTGACTGCAAGAATGCCCGCCAGAACCGCCTCGACAGACGGGGACGCAAACACTTCGCCGCAGACTGCGGCCGTCAGCATACCGGCGCCAACAAAGCCCGCATGGGCGGGCTCGTGACCTGACCCTCCACCGGACACCAACGCCACCTTCGACTTGTCCCAATCCGACCTGTAGACAACTTTGATATGCGGGTAGCCGTCCAGCCGGGTAAGCCTCCCTCCTGAGGAGGCCAGAAGACCGTCTATCGCATCTGTAACCAGAGTTTCTTTTGTGTTGAGGAACTGGGCCATGCTTTGCTCCTTAATTCACCCGCGCGCCGGACGCGTCAAAATACAATGGGTTGTGGGGGCGGATTTTAATAATTTTTCCAGATGGATAGTCCTGGTGGACATCTATCAACGTCACGACCGGGTGACCGTTTAGGTCCAGGTGCAGCCGTGTTTGATCGCCCAGATGCTCGGCGCGTATCACGCGCGCCTCACTGCCTTCACCTTCAACGATGTTTTCCGGGCGAAGCCCAATCTGCGGACCCTTGTGGTCGCCTCCGAACAACTCGGACGGCAGGATGTTGATCCGTGGTAGACCCAACCTGCTGGCCACGTAAACGCTGCCGGGGTTTTCATAGATATCGCGAGGGGTACCGTATTGAACCAGCCTTCCGTTCTCCAAAACGCCGATATGTGTGGCCATTGTCATGGCTTCCACCTGATCATGGGTCACATAAAGCAAGGTTGATCCCAGGTCGGCCTGAATTCTTTTCAGTTCGACCCGCAAATCCGCCCGAAGCTTGGCGTCCAAAGAGCTGAGCGGTTCGTCCATCAGGAAGATCTGGGGGTCGCGCACCAGCGCTCGTCCGATCGACACACGCTGCATTTCGCCCCCTGACAGTTCAGTGGCTTTGTTATCCAGCTTGTGCGGGATCTGCAGGATCTCCGAGACTTCTTTGACCTTCCTCGCGATCTCATCCTCTGGTGTTTTCAGGATCGGCGACCGCAGAGGGAAAGACAGGTTTTCACGCACGGTCATATGCGGGTACAGCGAGTATTGCTGGAAAACCATCGCCACGTCGCGCTGGGCGGGTGTATCCATCCCGACGTCGCGCCCGGCAATGCGAACTGTGCCTGAATCCAGTTTCTCGAGCCCGGATATCAATCTCAGCGTCGTTGTTTTTCCCGCACCCGTCGGACCCAACAACACCACAAAGGCTCCGTTGGGGATCGTCATTGAGATATCATCCACCGCTTTGATGTCGCCGAATGACTTCGAAATGTTTTCCAGAACGACTTCAGCCATTGCTCAGTACCTCGTCGTTCAGTGCGGACCTCAACGCGCGTCCGGTAGATTTTTCGAAAAGGGTTACTGCGGATGAGCGGAATTCCAATCCGACCGTCTCGCCGGGATTGACGGTTTCGCGAGCATCAATGCGGGCTTTCAACTCTCCGTTCGGGCTTTGCAGCGTCACGATCTGGGTGGTTCCCAGATATTCTGCGGCCAGGACCCTGGCTCGGTAGGCGCTGGCATCTGACAGAAAAACATGCTCGGGTCGAACGCCGAAAACCAAGTCACCTTCCGCACCTTCCATCAGTTTGGGCACGGCTTCGTCATGGCCATTCAGCCGTACCATTTCCGAGCCAGGCGCGACCTTTCCTTGAAACGGCAGGAAGTTCATCGAAGGAGACCCGATAAAATCCGCAACGAACATTGTGGCCGGTTTGTCGTAAATTTCCTGAGGCGTGCCGAATTGCTCGATCACAGCGTTGTTCATCACAACGATCTTGTCGCCCATTTGCATGGCTTCCAACTGATCGTGTGTGACGTAAACAGTGGTTGCGCCCATGCGATCGTGGAGCGCGCGCAATTCTTCGGCCATGTGCTCGCGAAATTCGGCATCCAAAGCGCCCAACGGCTCGTCCATCATGAACGCCTTGGGTTCGCGAACAATTGCGCGCCCCAGCGCCACGCGTTGCCTGTCGCCACCTGAAAGACCGCCTACCGGGCTATCGAGGATGTCCTTGATCCCTAGTATTCCCGCGACTTCCTCTACTTTGGCTTTGACAGCGGCACGCGGCATGCCCTGCGAAATAAGCGGATAGCTGATGTTCTTGCGCACGTTCATGTGGGGATACAGCGCGAACATCTGGAACACGAAGGCAATGTCCCGCTCTGATGGCGGCCGCTGGCTGATCTCTTCGCCGTCCAGATAGATTTCGCCCGACGTTGGAAGCTCCAATCCCGCGATCATCCGCAGTGTCGTCGTTTTCCCGCAACCGGAGGGCCCCAGCAGCATGAAAAACTCGCCGTCTTCAATCGTGAACGAGCTTTCGCGGACAGCCGTGAAATCGCCGAACATCTTCTTTACGTTTTTGACTACGATCTGGGCCATTTCTACTCCGGGAAATGGCTGACGATGATGAACATGACGGTTCCGATCAGCGTGACGATGAAGGAATAAGTGAAGGCCCAAAGGACAAACGGCTGCATCAGCATGAAGACACCCAGTGCAATCAGGATGGTTGCCACCATCTCCCATGGGCCGCGGCGGAGCCGCATCAATCCGGAAAGAAACTCGCTCATTTGCGTACGGCTCCGAATGTAATCCCGCGCAGCAAGTGTTTGCGCATCAGGATGGTGAAAATCATGACCGGGATCAGGAAGATCGTCGCGCCGGCTGCCACCGCGGGCCAGTCCAGGCCGCCAATACCGATGATGGTCGGGATGAACGGTGGTGCGGTCTGTGCATTCGCAGATGTCAGCAGCACGGCAAACGCGTATTCATTCCAGGCGAAGATCAGGCAGAAGATCGCAGTTGACGCAATTCCGGTAGCGGCTTGCGGCAGCACCACTTTGTAGAAAGCCTGAAACCTCGTGTAGCCATCGATAAGGGCGGCTTCCTCGTACTCTCTTGGGATTTCGTCGATGAACCCTTTCAGCAACCAAACCGCCAGGGAGATATTTACCCCTGTATAGAGCAGGATCATTCCCAGATGCGTATCGCTCAGCCCAAGGTTTCTGAACATCAGGAAGATCGGGATGGCGACAGCGACCGGAGGCATCATCCTTGTACTCAGGATGAAGAACAGAAGGTCGTCCTTGAGCGGGACCTTAAATCGGCTGAACGCATAGGCAGCCAGCGTGCCGAGGAAGATACTCAAGAACGTCGAGCCAAATCCGATGATGACCGAATTCATGAAGCGCTCGCCGAACTTGGAGGGCCCAACGATCACCATGTCGTATTGGCGGACGATCTCATCGGCCCAGTTCTGCGGCGGGTTGGCTTCCAGAAACTCCTGTGTCTGCCTGGTGCGCGTGGTGAAAAGATTGACGTAGCCTTCAAGCGTTGGGTCAAAGACCACTTTGGGCGGGTAGCTGATCGCGTCGGCGGGCGATTTGAAACCGGTCAGCAAGATCCAGACCAGCGGGATCATCGTGATCAGCGCATAAGTGATGACCAGGAAGCCTGCGATCCATTTGGACCGGTTCGAAGGTTCAGTGACGGAAAAACTGCTCATCTCTGTTTCACCTTGTTCAGGGCTTTGACGTAGATCGACGCAAGGCCGAACACGGTGACGAACAAGATGATCGCATAGGCCGAGGCGTAGCCCGTCCGCCACTTCTCAAACGCCTCTCGCTTGAGATTGATTGAGGTGAGTTCCGTTACAGATCCCGGCCCACCGCCGGTCAGCTGAACAACCAGGTCGAACATCTTGAAGTTCTCGATCCCTCGAAACAGCACCGCGAGCATCAGGAACGGCAGCACCATCGGGATGGTAATCGTAAAGAACTGCCGCAGCTTGCTGGCCCGGTCGATCTCAGCCGCCTCGTAGATGTAGTCGGGAATGCTGCGCAAGCCTGCCAGACAGATCAGCATCACGAAGGGGGTCCACATCCAGGTGTCAACAATCACGATCGCCCAAGGGGCCAAAGTAACCGAACCCAGCATTTCAAAGCTTGAGGGGTCCTTGCCCGTGAACCAGGACACGATGTAGTTGAATAGGCCGATTTGAGGCTGATACAGGAATTTCCAGAAGTTCCCGACGACGGCCGGGGACAGCATCATCGGCAAGACGATGATCGTGGTCCAAAGATCGTTACCCTTGAATTTCTTGTTGATCAACCACGCCAGCGTGAACCCGATCAGGACCTGGAAAAAGATCGTCCAGAACAGGAAATGCGCCGTCGCCTGCATGTTCAGCCAGGTGTCCGAGTCTGTCAGGATACGCTCGTAATTCCTGAGACCGACATCTTTGACTTCGCGCCCGATCCGGTTGGCCTTGTAGTTGGTAAAGCTCAGTTGGATGGTCCAGATCAACGGAAAGATGTTGATCGCCAGCAATAGAAAAATCGTTGGGGAGATGAATATCCAGGCGATCGCGCGGTCGGATAATCCTCGGATTTTTCGCGCAACTCGCTCGGGCGTTGCCTCCGCAACGCGATCTACGGTCCTGTCAGACATCTCTTTGCCAGCTCTTGTTGGTTTAGGACTCACGGGTGAAGGTGGAGCGGGATTGCACCCGCTCCTGCCTGTGTCCGGACTACAGCTTGCCTTCGTCTTCGAAGACTTCGGTCCAGTCTTGGATCAGAAGGTCAAGCGCTTCTTGAGCGGTGCCCTGGTCCGCAACCACGTAGTCGTGGATGCGCTTCTGCATCGCCAGCAGCAGTTCCGCATAAGCAGGCTCCTGCCAGAAATCCTGCACCCCGGCCATCGCTTCCAGGAAGTCACCGGCAAACGGCTGGCTGTCAACAAAACCCGGATCTTCCAGTACGGAGTTATGGGCCGAGTAGCCGCCGAGCTCCCACCATTTGGCCTGAACGTCCGGTTGTGCAAACCACTTGATGTACTCAAGTGCGGCGTCCTGTTTGTCAGAGTAGCTGACAACAGAGATACCTTGTCCGCCCAGTGTCGAACCTGCCTGATTTTGTGGTGGGTTCACAAAGAAGTCGATCTTGTCGCCGCCGGTATTGGGATCGGCGTAGAGACCCGGGAAGAACGCAAACCAGTTCATCGCCATGGCGACCTGACCGGACTTAAAGGCGTCCAGACTCTCACCCATGTAAGAGTTGGTATATCCCGGAGGCGTCGCCGTTTCGTAGAATTCCTTGTAGAATTCCAGAGCTTCAACCGCTTCGGGCGAGTTCACGGCGCCTTCCATGTCATAGGAACCCGGCGTGTTTTCGTATTTGAAGCCCCAAGGATACAGCGCTCCGGTCACACCCATGGTGATCCCTTCCGAGCCGCGCTCGGTAAAGATGGCTGCGCCATAGACAGTCTTGCCGTCGATCTCACGACCTTGGAAGAACTGCGCGATCTGCAGGAGTTCTTTTTGCGATTGAGGCTCGCGAAGATCCTGACCCGTCGCCTCTTTGTAGGCGGCTTGGATGTCGGGGTTTTCGAACCAGTCCTTGCGGTAGAACCAGCCATTCGCATCGCCCATCGCTGGCAGCGCATAGTAGTTCGGCGTGCCCTTGGGCCAGGTCGAGTACGCATAGACGGTGGCCGGCGCGAAATCGTCCATGCTGATGCCTTCAGCATCGAAGAAGTCGTTCAGTTTGACATAGTGGCCATTCTCAGCGCCCCCGCCGATCCACTGGCTGTCGCCGATCAACAAGTCGCAGAGCTTGCCCCCAGAGTTCAGCTCGTTCAGCATCCGATCCGCAAAATTCGGCCAGGGAACAAACTCGAAGTTCATCGTGTGACCGGATTCGGCTTCGAATTCCTTTGAAAGCTCGACAAGCGCGTTGGCCGGGTCCCATGCAGCCCAACAAAGCGTCAGATCTTCAGCATTCGCCTTGGTGGAAAGAGTAGTAGCGGCAAGGACTATTGCGCTGGCCGAGGCCAGTTTTGTGTAAGTCATCCATTCCTCCCTTTTTTCGCCGTCAATCGAGGATGTGCGAATCGCGGCATACCTCCAAGGCTATTTGAGGTACGCACATCAAGTCTAGATATTTTTGAGGTTCGTACCTCAAGCGGACGGTGGTTGACGATTGGTGCTCCTTTAAATCACTGATGTAATGTAATTTTATTCCATTTGGTCGGTGTGCATGTATTTTCAGCAGTGAGGCATTTAAGGGCCGCACCCTCCAAAAGTGGCCCAGCTCACAATCACGGCCATCAAGCGGCCACCGGATTTTGGAACCCGCTTGTGAAGCCCTAGCGGATTATTCGGTCGATACCTTTGAGGATTGGAGATAGCGTCAAACGGCACGGGTCACTCTGGATCGTGCATGACTCGGTTGGACAGGGGCAGGCGTATGAATACGCTCTCTATCGTCAGATTGAACCGGTACCCAATCAAAGGCTTGAGTGCCGAGCCGATGCAAACCGTGACGCTGCGGGCAGGGGAGGGGATCCCGGGTGATCGCCTGTTCGGATTTGCGCGCTACAACTCCGGATTCGACCCACAGAACCCTCAGCCACTGCCGAAAGATCGCTTTGTTGTTCTGTTGAATGAGGCAGCGCTGGCAGGCGTCGAGACGAGTTTTGATTTTGAGACCCAAGATCTTGAGATCAAAGCGAACGGCAAAACACAAAGCTTCAATATGCGAACACCAGAAGACCGGATGAATGCAGCAAGTTTCCTGTCTTCAGAAATCGGCTTGAAAGATCCCGAACTGCCGGTATTCGTCTCATCTGCTCCTCTTCGGTTTACGGATGTGTCCGTCGTCTCCCCAAAGATGATGAACGCGATATCCGTTCTTAATCGCGCATCGGTGAGAGAGTTGGGTGAAAAACTGAACGCAGAGATCCAGCCAGCGCGGTTCCGCGCGAATATCGAGATAGACGGCTTGCCTTCGTTTTCCGAGTTGGATGCAGTTGGATCAGTTCTGAGATTTGGCGATGTTGAGTTGAAGATACTATCGCGTACGAAAAGGTGTGCGGCCACTGAAGTGAACCCGGATACGGCCGAGCGTGACTTGATAATACCCTATCTTATTAGGAAGTTGATGGGGCACATGGATATGGGAGTCTATGTCGAGGTGACCAAAGGCGGAACCCTAAGTGTCGGCCAACCCGGGGAAATGCTTGCCTGAATGCCGCCCCCCCTCAGTTTGGCGACCTCGGGAAACCCTGTTCCATATTCAATCGTGAAAAAGATCTTCGGTTTTTGCTGGTTCGCCCGGGGTGGCGATGTCTACGCAGCGAGGCTCCCCTGAGAGCCATATTCCAACCAGTCTCGGTCTTCGGGATCCAGGTGTGCATCCATCATCGCGTCGTAGCTTGCCAGTTCTTCCGCCGTCAGTTTCCCGTGCCATTTGCCGCTCGTTCCGCTGTGGAAAAACTCGGCATCCGACTTGAAGAACCCTTTGCCACCTGAGGGAGCATAGCGTTCTGCTTTGTCCTTCATGTTGTCGAAGGTCGCAGCTTGAACCAATTGATCCATGACTGCCTCTGAATGGGTCGTGCCCAAGATGTCAGCCAGCCTGAAGAACGTTCCTCTCAAGTCCCGGGTCATGTCTGCGTAGTGAAAACGCGATACGTTCGGCCGGTCGGAAAGCGCCGCAGCGGCTTTGTAATGCCGAATGATATGGGCCAGTGGCATCGCATCGGTATCGAACCCTTCCGCCCCGCCGTCCAGAAAGCGACGGAATGTGATACCTTCTTCATCGTTCTCGGGATACCAGGTGTCAAACCAGGTCATTGGAATGTTTCTGACGTGTTTGCGATACGAGAAATGCGCATCGAGGGGATGACGAAAAACACAAATGTACTGTGCTTGATCATCCAGAGGTAACCCATCCATCGGTGTGTGGCTTTTCATGCTGCGTCGATGCTGCATGGCTTCGAGCCGCTCTGCGACTTCAGGCATTTCTCGGATTCGGATGTCTACCCAAGGCATCTTCACGGACAACTCCGGTTCAACTTCGGGATCACCAGAAAACAACAGCGATACGATGGTTTGCATCCAGGTCGTGCCGCATTTCGGAGGCGTCACTACGAACACATCATCGGGGCGGATGCGAACCATATCCCAGCGTCTATTGTCGGTCAGGGGGCCAAGGTAGAGCTTTCGGTTTTTCACGTCTAAAAACTCCTCCGCGCGAATTGGTTCAGGAAAAGTGGAATGAAAGTGAAAGGCGACTGGTTCTCATGGCGGAAAGCCCAAAAAGCCAGTTGCTGCCTTGTTGAGTTAGGCCGGCAACAGAATGAGAGCGGAGCAGCACCTGTACGTTATTCCAACAACCGCTCTTGGTTCTGTCCAGCAAGCAGCGCTCGATACCCGCAGAACGAAATCAAGCCGCCGTTCATTCTTTCCCTTGGACCGCGCTGGTCTTCAGTCCAAGGGCATGACTTACCAGCCTGAATTCGACAAACAGTTGTCTGCGAATTCAGGCTGGCGAACACAACTCACGGCGTCCCTTTGGTGCTACTGGTTCCCGGCACGGCTCGTGAGTTCCTCCATGACGTTGTCGAGGTTGAAGCTGCCGGGTTTTTGCCTTGGCGGAAACTCCTCGAAGCTTTGTAGCCATTGCCCAACGAAGGCGGAGGCCGGAGCTATCGCGAACATATGCTCGAGGAACCAGCGCTGGTATCCCATAGCGTTCTCTTCCTCGGCTCGCTCGAACGGATCGCTGCGGAGGTTTGCCAGCATCGGTGCACGCAAGACTTCAAACGGTGAGAGCCATACATCAAGCCCGTGCGCATTCTGCTTCAGGAATGTCACCTTGTACTGTTCGTATCGCAAGGCGGCGACGCTACCATCATCGGTCCAATAGATGAACTCGCTGCGCGGCCACTCATCCGTTTCACCTGAGAGCGACGGCAGAAGATTGTAGCCGTCAAGATGGGCCTTGTATTGGCGACCGATTGCTTCAACGCCACCATCGAGCAACTTTTCTTTGATGTCTGGCTCACCGACCGCAGCCAGAATGGTAGGCAACATATCCGTGTGCGATACTACGCCATTGACCTTCGATCCCGGCTCGATGACGCCCGGCCACTTGATGACCGTCGGGACACGATAGCCACCTTCCCATTGCGTGTTCTTCTCACCGCGGAAGGGTGTCGTACCGCCATCCGGCCACGTGAACGTCTCCGCTCCGTTGTCGGTTGAATACATTACGACGGTGTTGTCGGCGATTCCGAGCTCATCAAGTTTATCAAGCAGTACACCGACATGCCCATCATGCTCGACCATGCCGTCGGGATAAACTCCAAGTCCCGTCACTCCCTCGGACTCTTCCTTCAGATGCGTGAAAATGTGCATGCGGGTGGAGTTCCACCAAAGGAAGAAAGGTTTGTCCTGTTCGACGGCTCTATCCATGAAATCCAGCGCGCTGGCCGTGACTTCTTCGTCAACGGTTTCCATGCGCTTTTTCGTAAGCGGTCCGGTATCCTCGATCGAGCCATCAGCGGTCGACTTGATCACCCCGCGCGGGCCGAAGTTTTCCCTGAAGGCTTCATCCTTGGGGTAGTCAGGGTTTTCGGGCTCTTCTTCTGCGTTGAGATGATAAAGGTTGCCGAAAAACTCATCGAAACCATGGTTTGTGGGTAGGTGCTCGTCACGGTCACCCAAATGGTTTTTGCCGAACTGGCCAGTCATGTAACCATGGTTTTTGAGCAGCCCGGCGATGGTTGGGTCTTCGACGGGCATGCCCTCGGGCGCGCCGGGTAGGCCGACCTTGGTCAAACCCGTGCGGATGGGAGATTGTCCCGTGATAAAGGCTGCTCGTCCTGCGGTGCAGGACTGCTCACCGTACCAATCAGTAAATAGCGCGCCTTCTTTGGCTATGCGGTCGATGTTGGGTGTCTGATACCCCATCATGCCATGGTTGTAGGCACTGATATTCCAAAATCCAATGTCATCTCCCCAAATAATCAGGAAGTTCAGGGGGGGATCATCTTGTGCGGAAACGGCTGTGGCAGCTGCAGCAAACAAGGCCGCCATTATTGTTGATCTTGTTTTGTATTTCATTTTCGTCCTCCCAAAATTTCTTGTTAATACCGAGTAACCTACCACAAATTTGGCGGTTTTGTCGGTGTTCTTGCGGCTTTCGGGATTTCGGGCGGAAACGCGCAAGTGATCCAAGAGATCCGATCGACTTCGATGGCTTTGATTTACGAGCCGGCCGAAACTTTTCTCCGCGCTTCAAGGCGTGGTTGATCAAGACGAGTTGCACCGAACCTCGGAGCCACGCCAATCCGGTTTCTGGAGCACTTCTTCTGCTTTTGGAGCAAAGAACGGCCTGCTGAACGTTTTTTGGGTGTGTGTTCAGTAAGCCTGTCGGTCGTTCCGGCACATTCGATCCCGTGCGTTGGCAACCGAAAAGCGCCGCGCACCGCAGATCAGCCCGGTCGCCCCGGACGTCGGTGCTGCTGCCGTCTAACCTTTGGCCTATCGCCGGCTTCGGAACATGGGCGTATGAGTTCTTTGACAACCGCAGTATGGCGACCTGCGTGCCTCCGCTCCCTTGCAGTCGGAACGCCCAAGCCTGCTGCGGGATTTGATCCGCTGAAACCGATTTCAGCGGATCAAGCGGCAATGATCAGTTGGTGATTTCTTGCACCTTCATGACCAGTTCGTTCCAGTTTCGCTGGTTCTCGATATCATGCTCGAGCGCTTGTTCATCGGCAATTCGAAAGCGTTTGACCGCCGGCGTCTTGCTAGTCGCCTGGTACAGCCAATAGGCCTCGGCCCTCAACGCTTCGGAAATAGGTTTGTCGATGGATTCGTAGACCATCTGCTTGCACGCGTTGATGGATTCGGCGGGGAACTGGGCAATGCGCCTGGCCAGAGCATCGACATAGGGACCGATCTCGTCAGGGTCCAGCGCCTTGTTGATGGTGCCCATGCGCTCGGCATCGTCGGCATCGTAGTCCTGCGCACTCAGGATGATTTCCAATGCCCGGCCAAGTCCGGTTTGGCGCGCCATGCGAGAAGCTCCGCCGCCGCAGGGCAGGATACCCATGCCAACTTCCATCTGCATGAACTTGAACTTCCCGCGTGCCGCAAAACGCATGTCCAGCGCGATCGCGAGTTCGTGTCCGCCGCCACGCGCGAAGCCTTCAAGCTTTGCGATTGTTGCCTGCGGGACCTTGCTCAGCCGTTCGCACACGGACTGCAGGTCCAGCAGCCGGGCGTCTTCACGCGAGACGGCTTCGGTCGAAAGATCCTTGAGCAACTCGGTATCGTAGTGACAGACCCAGATTTCGGGGTTCGCAGACTGGAAGATCACCACTTTGGTTTGCCGGTCCCGCTCCAGCCGCATCGCAAGGCTGTTGAGGTCGGCCAGCATCTCCTGGCCCTGAACATTGACCGCTCCGAAGTTGAACGTCACGGTGGCAATTGCATTCTCGACCGCGACGTCGAAGGTCTGGAAATTTTCGTATTTCATTGGACAGTCCTCTCCTGTTCTCGCCATCAAAGATGCGAGGGTTTGCATGGATTGGCAGGGCGCGGGAGTGCGCCCGGCTTAGCCGTATCGGCGGATAGTGTCTTGAATGGCCTTCATGACGTCGGCAGCGTGTTCGGACTTCAGCGCTGCGGGGTGCGGGTCTGCAAATGTACCGCCGTCATTGTCGAAATAGGCGCCCGACGCCTGCGCGAACCGATCGCTAAGTGCGGCGTCGATCAGGATGTCGGCGCCGATGTTGAGGTCGTTGCCGGCGACTCCGAAACCGTCCTTGACCATTTTGGACGCCAGCAACGAACCCGGATTGACCGCGATCAACGCCGGTCCATCGGGCAGGGCGCGGGCCTGTTCGCGCGTCCATATCGTGATTGCCAACTTGCTTTGCGCATATGCGCCCATATCGGCCAATCGCGTTTTGCCGGTCAAAGCATCCACATCCACAGGGGCCTGGGCGGCCGAGGACAGGTTCACGACGCGGCCAGTCTTGGGAATGATCGGAAGCAGAAGTTCGGTCAGCAGATAGGGCGCGAACGTGTTCACGACGAAGCGGATATCGAGACCGTTTTCGAGAGTGGTCTGCGGAGCCTTCAGGACGCCGGCGTTGTTGATCAGCACATCCAGCCGGTCGTGATTGGAGCGGATGGCCTCCGCCAAAGACCTCACTGCTGATAGGTCGGACAGATCGGCGCTGTAGGTTTCCGGCTGCCCTCCAACCTTCTGGGCGGCTGCTTCCAGCTTTGCAGTGTTCCGTCCGTGCAACAGAATACGGTGACCGTCAGCCGCCAGTTTCTTGGCGGTGAGGAGTCCGATACCATCGGTTGCGCCAGTGATCAGAATGGTTTTGGTCATGCGATCCGTTCCTTATGAAAATTCCGGCAAGATCGTATCCGCCAGGCGTTTGAGTGTCGGTTCGATGGCGGCCTGGTTGAAGCGCAGATTCAGGGCGACGTGATTCATCCCGATCTCACGTATTTCAGCCAAGTAGCGGCGCAGGAAATTCGAACCCGACTGGAACCCCAGATGTATGGGACGTGCGGGGGCATTTGGGTCTTCCAGCAAGTCGACATAGAGCGACTGCATCACCGGTTTGTCCGGTTGCCCCAGTGCTTTCAGACGGTTCCGGTAATCGGCCACCGCGCGCCCCTGTGATGCCGCGTCGCGCGGATAGGTCATCCATCCATCGCCGTTTTCAGCCACCCAATCCGGGGATTGTCGACTGCCGCCCGTGATCAACAGCGGCAGGCGCGATCCCGAGGGTTTTGGCAGAAGGTCAATGTCGCCGGGCAGATGCCCCTGCAGGCTTTCATGCTTGGGATAGGGTGTTGCCGTCGCACGGATATAGTCGACACTGTCGCGGAACCGCTCACCTCGATCGGGGAAGGATTGACGCATTGCCGGATACTCTTCCGGTCGATCGCCGGACGCCACACCCAACAGCAGACGGCCATCGGACAATACATCCGCCGACGCGGCTGCCTTTGCCACATGGGCCGGATGGCGCAGGGGCAAAACGATGCTGGCGGTCCCCAGGGCAATGCGATCCGTCGCGGTCGCTAGCGCACCCAGATAGACGAACGGGTCAAAGATCTGGCCGGGGTCCCCGAAACTTGGAACATTGAATGGCACGTCGCGCAGCCAAAGCGCGGCAAAGCCCAGAGACTCGGCCAATTGCGCGGCCTTCATGTGGCCCTTCATCGTCGGCTCGGATCCCACCGGGTAGGCCTCAAGCGGCAATACCAGCCCGAGCGTCAGCTGATCCGGTCGAAATACCTGACCGTAGGCCTTGTTGATCGGGGCAAAGGACAGGTTTTGGTTTTTGTCCAACATGATGGTTCCTTGGTCAGTACCGCACCAAAGTGCGGGTCTCGATGCTCTTCCGGATGGTGGTGACGGTCGGGTCCTCGACCATATCGAGCGCGCTGTGCGCGACGGAAGGCAACCCCCGATTGTCGTAGATGTTGAAAATCGCGATTTCATCCGGGCTCATTCGAGACAGATAGACCCAGTCATGCCGTGCATTCCCGACAAGCCCCATGATCTGCCCTTTGCGGTCAGGATAGATCAGGTCAAGCAGGATCCAGTCTTTGGGTTCGACGGACGAAGGACGGACAAATCCCAGCGGCGCGCTGTTGATCGGGTGACCGACCGGCCGCCATAGATTGACAAAGGCATAGTGCCCTTTGCTCCACTCGGCCGCCCGCTCGGGGCCAAGCAAATCCACCAGTCGTTGCCGAGCGCCGTCCGCGCTGTAATCGCTGTGGACATTGCGCGCCGGCTTGCGTGTCGCCTTTGGGCCGTCCACGCGCAAGGTATGGTCAAAGATCACGACCTCGCGAACGCCGATCTTTTTGGTCAGCAGTTGAGTGAGCTCGTGTTCGTAGGGCCGTTTCCACTGATCCCGGGAGAAATCGCGGATCGCACTGGGCGCATTCAGAAACTCGACGCCATCGGGGTCAAAGCGCAGGGGCCGCCCGGATGTCCGCATATCCGTCAGGCTCACCTGTGTCGGTAACAGTTCAGGCGAAATCAGGTTGCCGACAATGCCGCCGGCGTCCAGTTGGAACGCCTGCCGTTCAGGTTTGTGAACGTGATAGTTTACGATACCGGTTCGTTGCATCTGAACCCTCACTGATTTGCGGATGACGCAGCCCCTGGCTTTATCGACGTTGGCTCAGAACCAGTTCACGGTTTCGGCCATCGGGCGGCGGGTCTTGGGGAATTGCGGATCGCTGGCGCGATACCCGAAGGCAAACATCACCGCGGGTTTCCATTTCGAGGTATCCACCCCGAAATGCTCGGCCAGAGTCTGGGTGGTGAGTTCCATATCAAACCCTTCGATGGGGCAGGAATCTACACCCATCAAAGCAGCGGTCGTCATCATGTTGGCCAGAACGATGTAGGCCTGTTTGCCGGACCAGTCGGTGATTTCGCGTTCAGTGGTGATGCGATGGTCGGTTGACTGGAACTTGCCATACGCACCGTTGAATAATTCGATGACGTCCTCGGGCAGTTGTTTGACCTTGCGATAGTGGTCCTGCAGATAATCAGACCCAGCGGTCATGGTTGCCGCAGTGCTGGCCAGAATGATGCCAAAGTGGCTGGCTGTCCCCAGCTGGCCGGAGCTGCCGTTCATCATGCCATTGGCGCCCCAAGAAAACTCGCGCAAAAGCTCGCGTTTGTTGGGCGATTGGATGACAAGAATCTTGAATGGCTCGTGCCCGAAAGAGGTGGGCGACAGGCGGCCAGCTTCAAGAATGGTTTCGAAATCGGCGTTGCTGATCTTGCGGTCGGGATCAAAGACCTTTGTCGCGTGCCGGAAATTGAAGGCTTCGAGGATCTGAGACTGAACGTTCGGGCGAACGGACATTTGTGGCTCCATTTGGTTTGTCTTCCGTGGAGCCAGAAATATCACTTGCAGAATCCGATGAAACGGCGGATATCAGGTTTCAGTTTTCGGATTTTGCGTATAATAAGCTAATGGACACACAAGCGCTTCGTCTTTTCGTGCTTGCAGCGGACAAGCTGAACATATCGGCCGCCGGGCGCGAACTGGGTTTGGTGCCCGCAGTCTCCAGCGCCCGACTTGCCAAGCTGGAGCATCATCTGGGTGTCGAGTTGCTTCACCGCTCGACCCGGAAAGTATCGTTGTCTCTGGAGGGCGCTGAGTTTCTACCTTATGCGCGCGAGATTCTGGCGCAGGAGAATGCGGCCTTGGCCGCTTTGGGGCAGGGGTCGGCCCAAGCCACCGGCACACTGCGGTTTACTGCGCCCAGCACGTTTGCACAGCTCTACATTGCTCCGATCCTTGCAAAGTTCCAGGAACAGCATCCGGGTGTGACCCTGGACCTGCGTCTGTCGGATGCTCAGTTTGATCTGATCGAAGGCAGCTATGATCTTGCTTTGCGGAACGCACCGCTGATCGATACCAGCCTCAAGGGGCGCAAGCTGGCGGATGACAAACGCATCCTCTGCTCGGCACCAGATTACCTGTCGGCCCACGGAGAGCCCAAGACGCCGGATGATCTGGCGCATCATCGGCTGATTGCATTTCGCCACACCCGGGCCCGGGCGCTGAAAACTGCCCGGGGAGCTGTCGCAAGTTTCGATCCCGGAGCCACGAAATGTCCATTGATCATGGATGACGGTCTCAGCCAGAAGCTGGCCACCGTGGCAGGGGCGGGGATCTCGATGAACTCACTGTGGAGCGTTCAGGAGGAGCTTGCCTCGGGCAAGTTGCGTCATGTCCTTCCCGAATATGAGGCGGCGGAAGACAACGTGCTTTGGCTGATCTATCCCAAGTCGAACGTATTGTCGCCAAAGGTGCGGGTCTTCATGGATTTTCTGATCACCGAGATCGGCGTGAAGCCTCCGTGGGAAAGATCATTGGACTGACTGATTGCGTCCAGTTGCTTCGGGCCAGCGCAGCAAAGGCCCGATTAGCCGTTCTGAAAGTAGAACGACAGCTTCCGGCTGACCCCGCCCGGAGGTTTCGGGAAGGGCGATGCGCGGCGGACCTGTTCCTTGGCGGCCCTGTCGACCTCGGTCGAGCCAGAACTGTCGATAATATCGACCCAGGCCAGTGTTCCGTCCGGGTTGATTTCAAAGAAAACTTTGGCAAAGCCGCGAACCGAGACATAGACCGGCGGAGTTCTGTTGAGGTGGACAAGAACCTGCCCGGCGTAATTGGTGACATTCGAGTTTCCCGGGCCTCGACCGCCGGACTGATTGGAGTTGCCTCCTCGGCTGAAGGAATCGACCCCCTGTCGGCGATAGGTCGTCAGCGGCGAGTCGATCTGCTTGTTGGGAAATCGCAGGTTGTCAAAACTGTCCAGCCGGCTGGCCCTTTGGTCGGGTACAGGGGCCGGAGCAGGGGGCCGGTCCGGAAGGCGCGGGCGGATCGATGTTGCAACCGCCAGATCCGAGACGCCGTCTTCGGTGTCGCTTTCGACCGGTTGCTGCTCCTCTGCCGGCACTGAGGGGTCCGGGATCGGCGAGGGGGCCGGCAGGGCTGCCAGTTGCTCTGGTTCCGAAACCGGGTCCTCTATGGGTTCGACCGGTGCTTCGGGCGCCGCTGCGGACTGCGTTTCGGCTTGGACGGGGGGTGTTTCATCCACCTCATCGGCGGCCTGCCGATCACTTTCGGCCGAGTCCGCCGGCTCAACTATTTCCGGAACGGGCTGATCAGGCTGCACCGGGTTGGTTTGTCCGATATCAGGCGAGTTGACCTTTTGCGGGTCCGACGAGGCGACCAGTGTTTCGCTGACGGGTATTTCGGCCCGGTCCGGCTCTGTCGGCTGTTCGACATCGGGCTCGGGCTCTTCTGCGGGGGTTGGCGGCTCGGGCGGGGTCGCGGTTTCCGCCAGATCCTCGAACGCGTTGCCCAAGGCAACCGTGTCCGGTTGCGAACCGGCCGTCGCAGGTTCCGCAGAATCCCGCGCGGCTGGCAGCAGCAGGAAAAGGTGGAGCAGCACCGAAAGCACAACGGCCAGCGCCGCGACAAACAGAGATTCCCGGATCATTCGAGCGCCCGTTCGGTCACCGCAAAGACTGCGGTGGCGCCGAGACGGCGCAAGGCGCCGGTGACTTCGATCAGGCGTGCCCCGGAAACGTTCCGGTCAGGCACGATCCGCACGGGTTCTTCCCCCCGGCCGGTCATGTAGGTCTGCGGATCCGTCGGAGTCCCGCGAAAGCTGAGCGTCCCGTCAGCGTGAAGAACCAGTGCATCGGGTGGTTCGCGGCCATCCAGATCGGATGTGTTGACCAGTTCCAAGTCCGGGTCCAACGGTTGAGCAACGGTTCCGGCGATCAAAAAGAAGATCAGCATTAGAAAGACCACGTTGATCAACGGGATGGTCGAGTCGCGCTTGCGACTTGGGCGGTCGTGGCGGATCATGGGGTCACTCCAGAACCGATACCGACAGACCGTCGAGGCCGCGCAATTTCACCAGAAAGTCAACAAGCCGTTGGGCGTTGACGTCGCCGTCAAGACTGACGAGCACCTGCCCGGGCTGCAGTGCCTGTGCCAATTCATCCAGCGAGAGCGGTGCTCCGTTCAGCACCACGCGGTTCGCCCCCAATTGCACAAAAGCACGATCCGACGGGGCGCTGGGCTCTGATGGGCCCGCGGCTGCGCTGCTGAGTTGAATTTCTCCGAATGTCGAAAAGGTCGACGTTAGCATGAAGAACAGCAAAAGCAGAAAAATCACGTCGATGAGCGGTGTCATCGACATGGCGCGCCGAACAAATGGGGCCGCGTTACGCATGTCCCGGCGCGGCGACAAACGCGGTGCTTGTCGTTGCTGTAGGCAGCGCCTGGGTCGGTACGAGAATCGTGCGCAAGGCCTTGTCTGCGAACACCCGCTCGCGCGCGGTACGGCTTTCGAACCAGGACAGGACCATGGATGTGGGCATCGCAACCGCCAGACCCACCGCAGTCGTCACCAGCGCAACCCAGATCCCACCAGCCAGCAGCGACGGATCCACACCGGCCCCGGCCGTCTGCAGGCTTTGGAACGCTTCGATCATGCCCAGAACCGTACCGAACAACCCCAGCAAGGGGGCCAACTGCGCGACCGTATCCAAAAGCCGGAAACCGCGTTCGAGCCCGGCCAACGCCAGTCCGGCTTCGGCGTCCAGCCGTTCGTCCAGCCCCGCCGTATCCGGGGCGTTCATTGCCGCACCCACGATCGGGGCAAGGTAGCTGCTACTGGCGGCCAGACGCTCGCGCGCAGTGTCGTGGTCTCCGGCATCCCAGGCCGCCAATGCCTGGGACAGCACCCTATGGCGGCCGACGCCACAGGCCGCAAACTGCCAGAGCTTGTAGATCGATACCGCCACGGTCAGGATCGACATCACAAGAAGGATCGCCACTACTGGCCCGCCCAATGCAAGGATCTGGCCAAGCGCGTTGAAGATGTTCATCCCAAAAGCTCCATTTCCAAGCGGCTGGTCACCGAAAGGGCCGAATTGCAAAGATCACTCTCGGAACCGCCTGTTACGCAGGAACTGGCTCCGTTTATCAGAACGCGCCCGACCGTTGCGCATGGTCTGTCAGGCAGGTCGAACTGGCGCACACGCGGGCGCTCCTGCGGCAAATCCCGAAAATCGAACAGAGACAGTTTTATCACCGAACCCTGCGTGTCGAAGATCACGGTTTCGAAAACGGCTTTGTCGATCGCCTGTCCGGTTTCGTTGGTGATCAGAAATGACAGCCGACAGGCCTGCCCCACATCCTGCGCCGCGTTGAGTTCCAGTGACAACCCTGCGCCATCGGCGTCAGATGATTGCGCACTGGCCGCAAAGGGGAGGGCTGAACATGCGATAAGGGCGGGTAAAAGGTGACGCAGTTTCAATGATAGAACCTCATTCTGAACACGTGGTACCTGCAACCCGCCAAGCAGTGCTGGCGCCGTGCCTGTAATATCTTAGACCGGCTGTGCGGGGAAGGGTTGGCGGGGGCATTGTGATCGTTCGTCAGGCGAAACCTCGCCAATACTCTTGGAGGTTCGCGGCTGTCGCTCAGGTTTCGACAAGATATCTGTCCGACAGAGGCAGGCTGGCTGCCCCCAGGGCGCGGGCATCCGGACCCACCGACCCGGCCAGAACCGAGGGCTGCTCGAGCCCGGTAAAGTTCAACCGGGAGAGATGCGCCTCGACACGTTCGATCAAGCGCGCGGTAACGCTCTCGGGCATCCAGCCGTCGATTTTCACTGTTTCAAAGTCGATCAGGCTGCACGAAGACAGGATCGCATAGGCCAGACCTTTCGCGGCCTCGTCCATCCATGCTTCGAGAAGCGTGTCCGACATGTCCCAATGGTCCGGGGTCTCCCACATGTGGAAGGGATCCAGCCCTGCGGCGACAAGCTTCCGCTCAAGCACGCACAGGCTGGCGACATCGATCAGGGGTTTGACTTCGCCCGAGCCGACGGGAACCGGCAACGGACCCAAGGCGCCTGCATTCCCGCGCCCGGAAAAAATGACGCCGTTCAGGACGACTCCCCCGCCAATGAAGTACCCCATGTAGAAATACAGAAAGTTCCGCGGCCTTTCGGATGGCCCGAACACCAACTCTGCCCCGCAAGCCGCGGTGGCATCATTCTGCAAATAGATGGGGATGTCTCGCGCTTGGGAAAGACTGGCTTGCAGATCGGCCGAGCGCCATGGATCCATCTTTTCTTGTGGGACATTCAGGGTCTGCGCCCAATCCCAGAGATAGAAGGGCATCGCAATGCCCAAGCCGGCAACCCGGTCACGCGATGCTTCCGGCATCTGGTGCATCATCCGGTCCAATGTGCCCGTGGCGAAATCCAATGTCGCACCGGGGGTGGGATAGTCATAGGTCTCTCGCGCGCGATCCCGTACTTTGCCCAGGAAATCGGTCAATACCAGCTCGGTGCTACGGCGGCCGACCTTCAGCCCCAGAAAATAGGCCCCATCCGGATTCAGGCGCATTGGCACGGAGGGTTGCCCAACCCTGCCACGTTGTGGCTCGCCCCTCAGCAGCAACCCATCGCTTTCCAGTTGGCGCATGATCACCGAGACAGTCTGCGCCGACAATCCGGTCATGCGGGCCAGCTCCGATTTGGCGAGCGCCTGGTGTCGGCGGACCAGTGACAGCACCAGTCGTTCGTTGTGGGCGCGCATGCCACTTTGGTTCGTCCCGCGCACGGTCGAAACGCGCTCGGTCGGATTGCTTTGCGCTGATTGTTCGTCGGGCACGGGCCGCTCCTCCTTCAGTTAAGAATGTGGATGCGCCTACCTAGTGTCAATAATAAATAAGAGTGATTTATTTATTGACAGAACCCGAGAATCACCGGATGGTTTGACACATGGGAGCCGGAAGAAATCCGTTCGGATTCCTTAGATGCCCGTCGGGTATCGGAGATATTGGGAGGAAAAGCCTTGAAGATTTCAGCATTTGCTGGCGCGACCGCGCTGGCCTTTACAGCCATGGCAGGCGCTGCCGCCGCGCAGGACACGGTCTGCCTGATCACCAAAACCGACACCAACCCCTTCTTCGTGAAGATGAAAGAGGGGGCCACCGCCAAGGCCGAAGAGCTGGGCATGACGCTCAAGGCGTTTGCCGGCAAGATCGACGGCGACCATGAGACTCAGGTGCAGGCGATCGAGACCTGCATTCTGGACGGCGCCAAGGGTATCCTGTTGACCGCATCCGATACCTCGTCGATCGTTCCGGCCGTCCAGCAGGCGCGCGACGCCGGTGTTCTGGTCATCGCGCTGGATACACCGCTCGAACCGATCGACTCGGCGGACGCGACTTTCGCAACCGACAACTTTCTGGCGGGCGAGCTGATCGGCAAATGGGCCGCGGCCACGCTGGGAGACGAAGCCCAGAATGCGAAGATCGCGATGTTGGATCTGGCAGTCAGCCAGCCCTCGGTCGGGGTGCTGCGCGATCAGGGCTTCCTGCAGGGGTTCGGCATCGACCTGGGCGACCCGAACAAATGGGGCGACGAGACCGACCCGCGCATCGTGGGCCATGACGTCACCGCCGGGAACGAAGAGGGCGGTCGCAAGGCCATGGAGAACCTTCTGGCCAAGGATCCGATGGTCAATGTGGTCTACACGATCAACGAACCGGCTGCCGCCGGTGCGTATGAGGCACTCAAGGCCATCGGCCGCGAAAACGATGTGCTGATCGTTTCGGTCGACGGCGGCTGCCCCGGTGTGCAGAACGTGGCCGACGGTGTGATCGGCGCTACCTCGCAACAATACCCGCTGCTGATGGCGTCGCTTGGCGTCGAGGCAGTCAAGAAATGGGCCGACGAGGGCGTGAAGCCCGAGAACACGCCCGGCAAAGATTTCTATGACACCGGTGTTGCGCTGGTAACGGACAAGCCGGCCGCTGGCGTCGAGTCGATCTCGGTCAAAGAGGGCATGGACCTCTGCTGGGGCTGATCTGATCCCTTCAGGGGCCGCGCGCTGCGGCCCCTGAATTGAACCACGACCTCACCCGAAATTTTGCTAGAGTCGCCCCAAGACGGGAGCTTGGCGCATGGGGGAACCTCATTGATGTCCGACACATCGAGACAGTCCGACGATTTCGAAGCCGCAGCCAAAGGCAGCCCGGAACAGGTTGCCGAATTCGAAGATCACCACCGCGGGTTCATGGGGACGGTCCAACACTTTCTGCATGTGAACCCGTCGCTGGTGCCGCTGATCGTTCTGGTCGCGGCGATCCTGATTTTCGGCGCCTTGCTTGGGGCCAAGTTCTTTTCACCTTTCGCACTGACCCTGATCCTGCAGCAGGTGCAGATCGTCGGCATCGTGGCAGCCGCCCAGAGTCTGGTGATCCTGACCGCCGGGATCGACCTGAGCGTGGGCGCGATCATGGTCATGTCGTCGGTGGTGATGGGCCAGTTCACCTTCCGCTATGGGCTGCCGCCCACGGTGGCGATCCTGTGCGGTCTGGCCATCGGGACCGCCATCGGCGCAGTGAACGGGTTCCTGGTCAGCCGGGTCAAGCTGCCACCCTTCATCGTGACGCTGGGCATGTGGCAGATCGTACTGGCCGCCAACTTCCTGTATTCACAGAATGAAACCATCCGGTCGCAGGAAATCGAGGCCAACGCCCCGATCCTTCAGCTGTTCGGCGCCAAGTTCAATGTCGGCGGGGCGGTGTTCACGGTCGGGGTGATCTTCATGCTGGTGCTGATCCTGGTGCTTGCCTATGCGCTGCGCCATACCGCGTGGGGGCGCCATGTCTATGCCGTAGGCGACGACCCCGAGGCCGCCGAGCTGTCGGGCGTGAACGTGCATCGCACGCTGATGTCGGTCTACATGCTGTCGGGGCTGATTTGCGCCTTTGCCGGCTGGGCGCTGATCGGGCGCATCGGCTCGGTCTCGCCCACCTCGGGGCAGTTGGCCAACATCGAAAGCATCACCGCCGTCGTGATCGGAGGCATTTCTCTGTTCGGGGGGCGCGGATCGATCCTGGGCTCGTTGTTCGGGGCGCTGATCGTTGGCGTGTTTACCCTCGGACTGCGGTTGTTGGGCGCGGATGCGCAGTGGACTTTCCTTCTTATCGGTATGCTGATCATCGCCGCCGTGGCCGTGGACCAGTGGATCAGAAAGGTAGCAGCGTGATGGAACCCATTCTCAAAGGGCGCAATCTGGTAAAACGCTATGGAAAGGTCACGGCGCTGGATCATTGCGATTTCGATCTGATGCCGGGCGAGATCCTGGCCGTCATCGGCGACAACGGGGCGGGTAAATCGACCCTGATCAAGGCGGTCTCCGGTGCCGTCGCCCCGGATGAGGGCGAGATCTGGCTGGAAGGGCGCAAGGTCGATTTCCACTCGCCCATCGACGCGCGTGAAGCCGGGATCGAAACGGTCTATCAGACGCTGGCCATGTCGCCCGCCTTGTCGATCACCGACAACATGTTCATGGGGCGCGAGATCCGGCGCAAGGGACCGTTGGGTTCGGTGTTCCGGATGCTCGACCGTCCGGCTATGGAGAAGTTCGCCCGCGACAAGCTGAACGAACTGGGGCTGATGACGATCCAGAACATCAACCAAGCGGTCGAGACCCTGTCGGGTGGACAACGTCAGGGTGTGGCCGTGGCCCGGGCCGCGGCGTTCGGGTCCAAAGTCATCATCCTTGATGAACCCACCGCGGCGCTTGGCGTCAAGGAAAGCCGGCGGGTTCTGGAACTGATCCAGGACGTGAAATCGCGTGGCATTCCGATCATTCTGATCAGCCACAACATGCCCCATGTGTTCGAAGTGGCCGACCGCATCCATGTGCATCGGTTGGGCAAGCGGCTCTGCGTGATCGACCCTAAGGACTACACCATGTCCGATGCCGTGGCCTTCATGACGGGTGCCAAAGAGCCCCCGGAACAGGATCGCGCGGCATGACGGCCGAAGGGTCATCGCCACAGGCGCTGGCCGAGCGGATCGCCGACGCCGCAGCCGGGCTGGCGAGCGGCGAAGCGCGCCAGCTTGTCGCCGTGGCCGGGCCGCCGGGCGCGGGGAAATCCACGGTGGCCGCGCTTGCCCAACAGGCGCTGCAGGGGCGCGGCATTCCGACCGGGCTGCTGTCGATGGATGGTTTCCACTATGACAACCAGATCCTTACGGCACGCGATCTGCTGCCGCGCAAGGGCGCGCCCGAGACATTCGACCTGCCGGGCTTTCACGCCTTGTTGCGCCGCCTTCAGGCCGAAGACGAGGTCGCCGTGCCCGAGTTCGACCGCGTGCTCGACAAGTCAATCGCCGCCTGTTCGTTCGTGACCCGCGACCAGAAGGTGGTGATCGTCGAGGGAAATTATCTCCTGCTGGACGAACCGGAGTGGCGCGATCTGCGCGATCTGTGGGCGCTGACCGTGTTTTTGGACGTGCCGTTGCCCACGCTGGAGGCGCGCCTGCTGGACCGTTGGATCGGGCTGGGCCTGCCGCGCGACGAAGCCGAGAGCCGAGCCTTCGCCAATGACATTCCCAACGCCCGGCGCGTGGTGCAGAACTCGGGCGCGGCCGACCTGGTGCTGCGTTAGCCCAGCGCCTTGTACATGTAGGTGGTGGGTTCGAACACGGGTTCGAACGGGTTGCGGCAATAGCCGGGAATCTCTCCGGCAGTTTCAAAGCCCAGGCTTTGGTACAGGATGAGCGACGGGTCGGTGCTGCGCGTGTCCAACACCAAAAGGGTTCTGCCCAGTTCGGTGGCGCGCTTTTGCAGGGCGTGCATCAAGGCGCGGCCCAGCCCGCCCCGCCGTGCGTCGGGATGCACCAGCAGCTTGGCCACATCGGCGCGGTGCGGCTGGTTGGGCATCGCAGCCGGAATCAGCTGAACCGTCCCTTGGATGCGTCCGTCGCCATAGGCCACGAAAAGATCCAGATCTCCGGCTGACAGCGCCGGGCGCACGCGCTCCTGCCAATAGGCGCGCGCGGCGTCATGGGAAAACGGCAGAATGAACCCTATACTGGCGCCGGCATGCACGCAGCCATGCAGGATATCCGCCAGATCCTCCACCGCCTGGTCAAAAGTTGTTTCGGTCAGGCGTGTAATCATATCAGCACCAGAATGTAGCGGGCGCCGCGGGACGCCTCGGTTTCAAAACGGGTCGCGCCTGACAGATGATAACGCAGGCAATCACCCCCGTTCAGCGCATGGGACGTTCCATCAACGGTCAGGGTCAGTGCGCCATCCAGCACGATCAAGTGATGTTCCTGCCCGGGACGAGGCGGTGCGTCATAGGTGATCGTTGTGCCGGGTGGGAGGTGACATTCCAGAACCTCGCCCGTCAGCCCCGCCGAGGGGGGCGACACCGACCGGCGCGTGAACCCGGTTTCGGGGTCGCGCCATTCGATCTGCCGTTCGTAAGGAACCTTGGGGTCGAAGCTGTCCTCGACCATCATCAACAGGCGCGACATGGGCAGCCCGTAGGCTGCGCATAATCGGCCAAGATTCTCGGCCGTCGGGCTGACCTCGGCCTTCTCCATGCGCGACAGGGTGGCCCGGCTGACCCCGCTGGCCTGCGCGAGTTGTTCAAGCGACCAGCCCCGGCTGCGGCGCAGGTCGCTCAGATGGCGCGCGAGGCGGCTGGACAGGTTGTCTAGCATTTCTCATATCCGAGAATCAATTTCGATAATGAGAAATATAGCAGAAATAAATCAAATAAAAAGGGGCGCCTGTGCTGCGCCCCTTCAACTGCTCGATATGATGTCGGCTTACTTCCAGCCAACCTCGTTGAAGATCTTCTGGGCCTCGGGGATGTTCTTGGCGACTTCAGACAGGTTCACTTCATCGGCCTTGAATTCACCCAGAGCGGCCACGTTCTCGGCCAGCTCAACACCTTGGACGGCGGGGAATTCATCGTTGCCGTTCGAGAAGTAGACCTGTGCCTGATCGCTGGCGAGGTATTCCAGGAACTTGACCGCATTGTCCTTGTTCGGGGCATGGGCCGCGACGCCCGCACCCGACAGGTTCATGTGTGCGCCTTCGGCATCCTGCGCGGGGAATTGAATTCCGATCATGTCGACGCTGTCCGACAGGCCCTTGACGTCTTTGCGCAGGGCACGTGCAAAGTAGTACGAGTTCGACACGGCTATTTCGCATTCACCGGACACGATTCCACGCAGCTGATCGGTGTCGCCGCCCTGAGGTTCACGCGCCATGTTGGCCACGACGCCCTCGGCCCATTCTTTGGCCTTTTCGGCACCATGATGGGCGATGATCGAGGCCAGCAGGGTCTGGTTGTAGGTGTTGCTGGACGACCGGATGCAAACCAGCCCTTTGTATTCAGGGTCGGCCAGATCCAGGTAGGTGGCCGGAGGGTTGGTCACGTCATTCTTGTCGTAGAAGATGATGCGCGCGCGCTGCGAGAAGCCGAACCACTGGTTGTCTTCGTCCTGCAGGTTGGCGGGGATGCGCTCTTCCAGAACGTCGCTGTCGACCGCCTGCAGCAGGCCGGCGTTCTTGGCCCGCGCCAGG